>JAAZOI010000129.1 GCA_012797825.1 Eubacteriaceae bacterium
TGGTTTGGCTGCAGTATTGCGTGCAAAAAATCAATAAATGATTTTAAACTGCGCACGGGTCCTTACGCCGGAAGAAAAGTCAGCATAGACAGCCCCGATTATGAAATTTTGGCATCCCTTGGCGCAAATTGCGGAGTGTTTAATTTAGAAGCCGTACTTGAAATGAATTTTTACTGCAACACTTACGGCATAGACGCGGTTTCTTACGCGTGCATCATGGCATTTTTAATGGAATGTTACGAGCGCGGCATAATAAACGACGAATTCACAGGCGGTCACAAGCTTAAATTCGGCAATTACAGAGCTATGTTATCAGTGCTTCACGAAATGGCCGACGGCAGAGGTCTCGGAATAATAGCAGCCATAGGAATACAGGGAATTAAAGAACTGCTTGCTGAAGAATACAATGAAGATATAGACTTTTTAAACGATATAGGTCTTGTTCAGAACGGAATTGAGTTCGGCTCTTATATGTCTAAAGAATCGCTGGCGCAGCAGGCAAGTTACGGCATGACAAATAAAAGCCCGCAGCAAGACCAGTGCTGGATGATATCAATGGACAAAATAAAAAACAGCATACCCACAATTGATAATAAAGCGCAGGCTGTAACTATATTTCCTATTTTCAGAACAATGTTCGGAATAGTAGGACTATGCAGGCTTCCGTGGAATAACATAATTCCTATTCACTTAAAAAATTCCCCGAAACACGAAGGCGAAATAATAAAAGAGCATATAGAGGATTACTGCCTTTTATATGAAGCAGTTACCGGAAATAAAATGTCGCTGAAAGAAATGATGCTTGCATCCGACAGAATATCTACTTTCCAGCGTCTTTTCAATAAACGTATGGGAAAAGGCACAAGAGAGTTTGACAAACTGCCGTATCGCGCAATGGGACCCGTTACTCAGAGCGAATATCTGTCAAAACAGGAAATGTATGACGCTCAGATAAGAAATGATTTGAATATGAGCCCCGATAATCTGAGTTTAGATAAGAAAATAGAAATTTTAAGAGAATACAGAAACAGGCAATACGAGCAATTGATAGACGCCACTTATAAAATAAGAGGCTGGGATAATAACGGAGTGCCGACAGCGGAAAAAATTAAGTCGGTAGGTCTTACCGAAGAATATCTTGAGTATATTAAGGAAAAATAAAGAACCCGGTGGCATTATGAAAATTGTAATAGCAATCGATTCTTATAAAGGCACAATAAGCTCCGTAGAAGCCGCAAACGCGATAAAAGAAGGGTTTGAACAATATCTTACGCCTGCGGGCGCAGATGTTAAAATATTTCCGATGGCCGACGGAGGGGAAGGCACGCTTGATGCCGTACTTGCGTTTGAAAAAAACGCGCGCATATACAAAACAACCGCAAAAGACTGTTTAATGAGGGATAGTATTATCCCCTTTATCATTATAAAGAGAAACAATAGCCTAAGTGCGGTTGTTGAAATGGCAAGCATAGCAGGGCTTGCTCAAATGAAAAAAGATGAGCTTGACGTAATGAGAGCAACGACGTACGGAGTAGGCCAATGCATTAAAACGGCTATGGATAAGGGCGCGAAA
>JAAZOI010000130.1 GCA_012797825.1 Eubacteriaceae bacterium
ATAACAGCAAAGCTTAATGCGGCTTATCCTGGCGGAAATGTTACAATAAACCCGGAAAATTCCACAAGTCCTATCCAATGGATAGTAACTAAGCTGTTTCATTCCGATACAATTATCAGCAATACTATAAATTCTATTGCTTCTCAGATTACTGCGGTAATCTTGAATATAATGGCTTTCGTTATTCTTTTCGTTGCCGTTCTTATTTTGATTAAGTTAATTGGTCTTATATTAAACAAATTATCAAAACTGCCTGTTCTTAATTTTATAAACAAAATAGGCGGAAGCGCAGTGGGTGTTATTAAAGGCGTTTTACTTTGTATGCTTATCATAACTATCGCGTCTTCTCTTACTGTATTTACAAAAAATACAAATGTTATAAATTTATTCGATCATTCGTTTTTTTATAAATATTTCGATATTACAAATTGGTTGTTTTAAGGAGTCTTATGATTAACGAGGAATTTAATCTGGGAGATATTGTTCAGACAAAAAAACAACATCCCTGCGGCTGTGACAGATGGGAAATTGTGCGCACAGGAGTTGATATTAAAATAAAGTGTCTCCAATGCGGCAGGATTATATTGCTTCCCCGCCTTGAATTCAAAAAGAAAGTAAAAAAAGTAGTTGAAAAACATAATGATAACGTTAATTGAAAAATATGTTATAACAAATGAATGATTTAATAACAGAACAAATAGAAAAAAAATCAGTTAAAAAAGATGTCAATAAACTTTCAAGAACTCTTATATATTGTCAGCTTATACTAACGATAATTTATTTTTTTAGCATTTTATTTCTTTATATAAAAAACAGTTCTTCAATTGATGCAATTACGGAAAAATATGAAGGCATAATATACATTGTTTCCGTAGCTGCGGGTAGTTTATGCTTTCTTCATTATTATAAGTATAACTCAATAGAAGATATTTCTACCGTTACCAAAAAACTTTCTATTAAAAATATCATGATTTGCACCGCAATAATACTGGCCTTGCAATTAATAAGTCAATTATCTATTTATACGATTGAAAACTCATTAAATTTATTCGGATACAGCCTCATGAACTCGCTTGAACAGGTTTCAGCTCCCGCCGTTACAATATCAATGTTTTTATACGCATCACTTGTTGGTCCCGTAATAGAAGAATTTATTTTCAGGGGAATTATAATAAAAAAACTTGAGAAGTACGGCAAAATGTTTGCTATTTTAATATCATCCGTTATGTTCGGTTTTTATCACAGCAATGCGTATCAAGGTATAATAGTTTTTCGATAGGGCTTCTGCTGGGCTATATTGCGCTTGAATATTCAATTAAGTATTCTATTGTTTTGCATGTAATAAACAATATGATATTAACCGAATTATATGGACTTATAAATAACAATATTAGCGTCGCAATAGCAAACGCCGTCAGTTTTATTCTGTTTGTCGGCTCTTTAGTTGTTTTTATTGTTGTAATTAATAAATATAAACGACGCCTGCATGAGTATTTTAAGGATGATCATATTTTTAAAGATATTTATAAATACGCGTTTACATCTTCATTTTTTATTGTTTTTCTTGCCATAAACGCAATTATTTCATTTACAGGCATACAAAAAATATAAAGTTTCATTTATTTAAATTAATTTATTGCATATTATTTGTTATTTGTTTATAATATATTTTCGAATCCTTGCTCTGCAAGTACATGCAGAGCCATTAGTCCATAAGGAGGTGAGCTTATGAAAGCTTATGAAACAATCTTTGTCTTAACCCCAAATTCCGAAGAAGCTAGAATTAAGGAATACATCGACAGAATTTCCGAAATCATAACAAGCGGCGGCGGAAGCATTACTGAAGTAAATGAATGGGGAAAAAAACGTTTAGCTTATGAAATAGCTAAAAAGTACAAAGAAGGGTATTTCGTATTAATTACTTTTACTG
>JAAZOI010000131.1 GCA_012797825.1 Eubacteriaceae bacterium
ACAGCGGCTCTGTTTAAATTACCGGCATACAGTTCAAGTTTAGCTTCAAATTTATCGGAAAGCGCAAACGCGTCCGCTACCGAACCTGCAAATCCTATCAATACTTTATCTTTATATATTTTTCTTACCTTTACTGCTCCGTGTTTTATTACGGTATGTTCTCCGAGGGTTACCTGACCATCTCCGGCCATTGCCGATTTATTATCTTTTTTTACGGCTACAATTGTCGTTGCGTGAAACATATTTGTCCCCCTAATCTATTATTCAATAATATATTTATCTGTTAAGTTCTAAATTTCCTTTATATTTAAATAATTTATCACAATATACTGAATTTTTAAATAACTTTATTTTATTTGTTCAAATTTTCGCTGTCACATTTCAAACAATATGCCTGCGCGTTCTTTGTTCTGCTTTTTTTAAATTTTAAGCTGCCGCACGTTTTGCAAACTTCTTTTGTCGGCATATCCCACGTTGAGAAATCGCAAGCGGGATATTTGGAACACCCATAAAAGATTTTTCCTTTTTTAGTTTTTTTCTTTACTAAACTCTCGCCGCATTTAGGGCATGATGCATTAATTTCCTCAAGCAACGGTTTAATATTTTTACAATTGGGAAATGATTGGCATGCTAGGAATTTACCGTATCTTCCTTCTTTTATTACCATATTGCTTCCGCATTTATCGCATTTTACATCGCTAATAATATCCGGGATCTTTATCTTTTCAATATTTTGAGCTTTTTTTAATTCTTTTTCAAAACTTACATAAAAATCACTGATAACTTTTATCCACTCTTCATCGCCTTCGGCTATTTTGTCAAGATTATTTTCCATTTGCGCAGTAAAATCATAATCGATTATATCCGTAAAGTTTTCTTTCATTAAATTTGTTACAAGCACTCCAAGTTCAGTCGGGAAGAATTTTTTATCTTCCAGCGCTACGTATCCTCTGTTTTGAATAGTGCCAATAGTTGTAGCGTATGTGCTCGGACGGCCTATGCCTTTTTCTTCGAGAATCTTAACTAAAGAAGCTTCGTTATACCTTGGGGGAGGCGTTGTAAACTTCTGCTCATTTTTCAGCTCGACAAGATTGAGCACTTCATTTACAGAAAGGGACGGAAGCAAATTATCCTCGTCCTCTTCTGTTTTATTGTTATATACTTTTAAATAACCTTCAAAAGTAATAACGGAACCCGTTGCTTTAAAAGTAACATCGTTGCATAAAATATTTACTGTCAATACATCATATATAGCCGGTTTCATATTTGAAGCAACAAAGCGTTTGTATATTAAATCATATAATTTCAGCTGGTCTTTGTTTAGCGAATCAGATATGCTGTCAGGCGATAGCACTACTGATGTCGGTCTTATGGCTTCATGTGCGTCTTGAACGTTAGTTTTTTTTGCGGCGGCTTTTCTTGCATACATCGCGAATTCTTTGCCGTAAGTTTCGCAGATGTATTTAAGGCATTCATCTTTGGCTTCTTCCGAGACTCTTACCGAATCCGTACGAAGGTATGTAATCAGCCCTGTGTAACCTCTGTCTTTTATATCTATTCCTTCATAAAGCTGCTGCGCGATCATCATGGTTTTCTTTGTAGTAAAACCTAGTTTTTTATTAGCTTCCTGCTGAAGCGTACTGGTAGTAAAAGGGAACGGAGCATTGCGCTGTTTTGTGCCTTGCTTAATATCGTCTACGATAAAATCATGACCTTTAATTCTGCTTAAAACATCGTCCGCTTCTTCTTTACTTGAAATTTCTTTCTTTTTATTATCAATACCGTAGAATTTAGCTTCGAAGCTTTTATTGTCACCGGATTTTTTTAATATTGCAGCAATCAGCCAGTATTCCTGCGGTATAAAATTATTTATTTCTTCTTCTCTGTCTACAATGATTCTCGTCGCTACAGATTGTACTCTTCCTGCGCTCAAACCTTTTTTTATTTTATTCCATAAAAAAGGACTTAGCTTATATCCTACCAGCCTGTCAAGTATTCTTCTTGCCTGCTGAGAATTAACTAAGTTCATGTCAATTTTTCTTTTATTGTCAAACGCTTTGGCTACTGCGTTTTTAGTTATTTCATGGAACTCAACTCTATCGTTATCATTTATATCAAGCCCCAGATAATTCGCGATATGCCAGCTTATAGCTTCTCCTTCCCTGTCGGGGTCGGTGGCAAGCACTACCTTTTCGCTTTTCTGCGCCGTTTCTTTAAGTTTTTTTAATATTTCTTTTTTATCGCTTAAAGGTATATACCGCGGTTTAAAATTATTTTCTATATCAATACCCATCTGCTCTTTAGGTAAATCAATAACGTGCCCCATGGAAGCTTCCACAGTGCAATTTTCCGGCAAATATTTTTTAATTGTTTTGGCTTTCGCCGGTGATTCCACAATCACTAAAGTTTTCATATTTCTCCGATTAGTATTTAAATTTTAATTATCTATCAACGAATGTTAATTATAGCAAAGGAAAATTTATTTTCAATCATAAAATACAAAATTTGCCTTTATCTTTATAAACTATACCGTTAATTTCCATCATTGTAAGTATTGAAGATACGCTTGAGGTGCTCATGTCCGCACTTACCGCTATTTCATCTATTGTATTTGTCCCCTTTAAAATTATTCTGTATAATTTATTTTCTTCCTCGTTCATCTCAGGCATGTCAGTTTTCTCTTCTTTGACAATGTTTTCTTTTTTATTGTATGAAGGAACAATTTCTATAAGTATATCTTCATATGAAGTAACCAGTTTTGCCGCCGACCTCTTTATAAGCTCATTGGCGCCGTAACTTTCCGGGCTTGTAATGTTTCCCGGAACGGCAAATACTTCTCTGTTTTGCTCAAGCGCGAGCTTTGCCGTTATAAGCGCGCCGCTTTTTTCGGCTGCTTCCACTATAACACATCCGGAAGATAATCCGCTTATTATTCTGTTCCTTGTAGGAAACATATACGGCGCAGCCTCCATACCTAACCCATATTCACTTAAGGTGCATCCGCTTTTTAATATTTCTTTATATAACGCTTCATTTGATTTAGGATAAATCACGTCAATTCCGCATCCCAGCACAGCCACGGTTTTGCCTCCTGCGTCAAGCGCTCCTTTATGGGCGGCGGCATCTATTCCGTACGCAAGTCCGCTTACTATGACAATGCCTTTTTTGGCAAGCTCATAACTAAGTTTCCAAGCAGTGCGTATACCGTACTGAGTTGCTTTTCTTGAGCCTATTATCGCGACATACACATCATCATCAGTTAGTTCATACTGTCCTCTTTTATACATTATTATAGGGCTGTTGTATATATTTTTCAGATTAGATGTATATGATACGCTTTGCGGGGTTACAATTGATACATTGTTTTTATGAAGCAACTCCAGCTCTTTCTCGGCTTTATCTAAATCTTTGTTATTATATATGTTGTCCGCAATTGTTTTATCAATTAATTCGCCATCAAGCAATTCATTATAGCTTGCATTGTAAATCTCATATGCATCGTTAAATTTCGTAAGCAATTTATTAATTTTTAACGGAGATAACTTTTCTATTCCTTTTAACCATAGCCAATAAACATCGTGATTCATGTTATTATAACTCCTTATTCGAACTTATGTTTGATTTTATTTAAATATTACTTGAAATTAAATATCTGGTTGTATATATTGTTAATTATAAGAGGTGATAGAAATGCTGTCAAACATAAAAAGCTGCACTTTGATAGGAGTAGACGGTTTTTTGATACATATTGAGACCGATATTGTAAAAGGCATGCCCACTTTCATAACAGTAGGTCTGCCCGACGCAAGCGTAAAAGAATCTAAAGACAGAATAGCGTCAGCTCTTAAAAACAGCGGTTTTATGCTGCCTGCCAAACGCATTACGGTTAATCTTGCTCCCGGCAACATAAAAAAAGAGGGCACTCTTTATGACGTGCCGATAGCTTTGGGAATACTTCTTTCATCTTCTCAGGTAACTTCAAGAATAGACTTAGAAAATACATTAATATTCGGCGAGCTTGCGCTTGACGGCTCAATAAGAGGCGTTGACGGCACTCTTCCGATGATAATAGAAGCCAAAAAGCATAAAATCACCCGCGTTATAGTGCCGTATGAAAACAGGCATGAAGCGTGTCTGGTTGAAGATATTGACATAATAGCCGTTAAAGATTTAGGACAATTATGCAAATACGTAAGCGGACAAATTAACATCGCACCGCTGCCTTCGTCAGTAAATCAGACTTCCGAGAGTAAATTCAACATAGATTATTCAGACGTTAAAGGTCAGGAAAATGCTAAAAGAGCCCTGGAAGTCGTCGCCGCGGGCGCGCATAACATGCTTATGATAGGCCCTCCGGGAAGCGGAAAAACTATGCTTGCAAGATG
>JAAZOI010000018.1 GCA_012797825.1 Eubacteriaceae bacterium
AAACAGGCAAGCTGTTTGTCGCTACGGGAGATGTTCATTTTGTTGATGAAAAGCACAGCATTTTCCGCTCCGTACTGCTTAACGCGTTAAAATTTGAGGACGCGGAAAATCAGGCTCCTTTATATTTAAGAAACACAGCCCAAATGCTGGAAGAATTTAATTATCTCGATATAGATACGGCATATAAAGCGGTTGTGGAAAATACGCAATTCATCGCGAGTTTAGCAGAAGATAAAATAAAGCCTATTCCGTCGGGGTCGTATCCGCCTGTTATGGAAGGCGCGGAGAAAATTGTCTCGGATTACATTTACAAAACAGCGCACGAAAGGTACGGAGAAAATCTTCCGCAGCTTATTGAAAAAAGCATTAAAAAAGAAATAAACGTTATAGAAAAATATAATTATTCAGTTTTGTACTATCTTGCGCATAAAGTAGTGCACAAGGCTTATGAAGACGGGTATTTGGTAGGCTCAAGAGGCTCTGTCGGCTCGTCTCTTGCGGCTACTTTCTTAGGAATTACAGAAGTAAATCCTCTTCCGCCTCATTATGTTTGCCCCAACTGCAAAAATACGGAATTTGCGGACAGCAATTTATATAAAGTAGGAGCAGACCTTCCCGATAAAGTCTGCCCTAAGTGCGGATGCGAATATGTTAAAGACGGATTTGATATACCGTTTGAATGTTTCTTGGGTTTTGAAGGTGATAAAGAACCTGATATAGATTTAAACTTCGCAAGCGATTATCAGGGTAAAATACATAAATATGTAGAAGAACTGCTCGGAGAGAAAAATGTATTCCGCTCTGGTACTATAAGCAAGGTGGCGGGCAGTCTTGCGAGAAACTATGTAAAAAAATATCTCGAAGACAAAGGGCTTGAAATGAATCAGGCGGAACAGAAACGCCTTGAAATTGGCTGCAGCGATGTAAAGAGCACGACAGGCCAACACCCCGGAGGACTTATAATACTTCCAGAAGGAATGGAAATATACGAGTTCACTCCCGTTCAGTACCCTGCAAATGACGAGAGCAAAAAAGTTATAACCACATCTTTTGATTATGACGCCATAAAAGGAAGGCTTTTAAAGCTTGATTTGCTAGGGCATGACGATCCTACTATGATTAACGAGCTTCAGCGGCTTACCGGGCATGACGCGAAAAAAATAAAGCTTGACGATAAAAAAGTCTTAAGTCTGTTTACTTCAACTGATGCGCTTGACTTAAAAGATAAAGACATACTTTCAGATGTCGGCACATACGGCGTGCCGGAGTTCGGCACAAAATTTGTTCGGGAAATGTTAAAGCAGGCAAAACCCGAATGTTTTGACGACCTTATTAGAATATCTGGTCTTTCTCACGGAACGGATGTATGGGTAAACAACGCAGCTGAATATATAAAAAACGGAACAGCTACAATAAAAAACGTAATATCTACTCGTGACAGCATAATGTTGTATCTTATACAAATGGGCATGGATTCAAAGTCTTCTTTTGACATTATGGAGCGCGTAAGAAAAGGCAAAGGCCTAAAAGACGGCGATGTTGAAAAAATGAAAGCGGTAAATATCGAGGACTGGTACATTGATTCATGCAATAAAATAAAATACATGTTTCCTAAAGCGCACGCCGCGGCGTATGTTACAATGGGTTTTAGGGTTGCATACTATAAAATTTATTATCCGCTTCAGTATTACTGCGCGTACTTTTCAATACGCTCAAAAGATTTTGACGTTAACTCTATTCTTAAAGGACCTGAATTACTGCGCAAAGAAATAAAGAGCTACTATTCACAAAAAAGTTTATCACAAACGCAGAAGGATACGCTTACGTCGCTAGAAATCGCACTTGAGATGATGTGCAGAGGTTATGAATTTAAAGGTATAACGCTTGGCATATCGCATTACAATAATTTTATAATTTCAGAAAATAAACTTGTACTGCCATACAAAGTAATAGAAGGAGCGGGAGAAAAAGTAACTAAAAAAATATACGAACAAAGCTTGCTGTCGCCGTTCACTTCTATTGAAGATTTTAAACAAAGAACACAGGCGTCTGCTGCTGTAATAGAAGCGCTTACTAATATGGGAGCGCTTGACGGAATTCAGAAAACCGACCAGTTTGCGTTTTTTTAATTAATAAATTAGTTGCATAAAAATTTTAAACATGCTATAATTTTTTTAAGCATAAATGAGTGGGGTAACCCACTCATTAAATTTTATCGGAGGCAAAATATGTCTAAAATTGCAGATAAAGCGCAAGGACTTGCCCAAGATGTTGCAGCATCCTTAGGACTTGAATTGGTGCATGTTGAATATATAAAAGAAGGAAGCGCTAAAATTTTAAGATTTTACATCGATAAAGAGAACGGCATCGACACATCTGATTGTGAAAATTTTTCAAGGGCGGTAAGCGCTCTTATTGACAAAGAAGATATGATAGAAGAAAAATATTATCTGGAAGTGTCTTCTCCCGGAATTTGCCCGCCCATCAGAAAAATCAGCGATTACAATAAATATAAGGGCAGGCAGGCGGAAGTAGCTTTATTTACTGCTTATGAGGGAAGGAAGAAATTTACTGCAGAAATTATAGGGCTCTCTGACGATGAAAAAGAAGCGATTTTTAAAACAGATAATGAAGAATTCGCTATTCCGATTGATAAAATAAGCAAAGCCAAACTTACCTATGAATTTTAAGGAGATTATAAATGAACAAGGAATTTTTACAAGCGCTTGAAGAAATTCAAAAAGAAAAAGGAATTAACAAAGAAGAGCTGATAGAAGCGATTGAAAACGCTCTTATTTCTACGTATAAGAAACATTATGGGACTGAAGAAAATATATCAATAATTATTGACAGAGCAAACGGCGATGTGCGCGTTTATTCTGTAAAGCAGATAGTGGATGAATCTCTGCCGCTGGAAGATGAAATTCACATTGACCAGGCAAAAAAGATAAAGCCTGATGCCCAGTTAGGCGAATTTCTAAACGTAGAAATTAACCCAAAAGATTTTGGACGCATTGCTGCGCAGAATGCCAAACAGCTTGTAATTCAGAAAATAAAAGAGTCAGAGAGAAATATTATATATGATGAGTATTTCCAGAAGCAGGATGAACTTATTACCGGCATTATACAACGCAAAGAGGCCAATAACAATATAATAGTTGACTTAGGCAAAGTAGACGGAGTGCTTAATGTCGCGAACCAGATAAAAAACGAACATTATTATCAGGGTATGAGACTTAAGGCGTACGTTGTAGAAGTTAAAAAAACAACAAAAGGTCCGCATATAGTACTTTCAAGAAACCATATAGGTTTGCTGCGCAGGCTGTTTGAGCTTGAAGTTCCTGAAATATATTCCGGTGTTGTAGAAATAAAATCTATCGCAAGGGAAGCGGGCAACAGGGCTAAAATATCTGTATATGCCGAAGATGAAAATATTGATCCGGTAGGCTCTTGCGTAGGAACAAGAGGGCTTAGAGTTCAGAATATAGTAAACGAGCTCAATGGAGAAAAAATAGACGTTATAGAATGGAACAAAGACCCGGTAGTATATATATCAAGCGCATTAAGCCCGGCGAAAGTTTTAAGAGTAGATATTGATGAAGAAAACAAAATCGCGTATGTTGTGGTGGAAGACGACCAGCTTTCTTTGGCAATAGGAAAAGAAGGTCAAAATGTACGCCTCGCTGCGAAACTTACCGGATGGAAAATTGATATCAAAAACAAGAGCGAAGACGAAAAAGATCCTACAGCTAGCGCAGAGTTTAAAAAGGAAAAAGATTTGCTTGACAGTTTAGTGGATGAAATAAATAACTTAACAAAATAAGGGGGACGCAGCATGAAAAAAGTTCCTATAAGAAGCTGTCTGATATGCAGAGAAAAATCCGATAAAAGAAGGCTTTTCAGGATAGTAAAAAATAAAGACGGTGAAATTTTTTTCGATAAAACGCTTAAAGCTAACGGGCGCGGAGCCTATGTTTGCGACAGTGAGGATTGCATCGAAAAAATTAAAAATACAAATAAGCTTGATAAAGCGTTTGAAATTGAAATAAGCAAAGATGTTAAAGAGAAAATTTATGACCAAATATGTGAGTTTAAGAATATAAAGGAGGGAAATGTGCATGGTAACAATAAGAGTTCATGAGCTGTCGAAAGAAATGGATATACC
>JAAZOI010000132.1 GCA_012797825.1 Eubacteriaceae bacterium
GAAAATTAAAAAAACTAATAAAAAATAAAAGGGTAAAAAATAATGAGCCGATATATCTTTCATTATTATTTCTATTGTCAATTTACACGTTGATAGAAGATAACGTCTATAGTAAATCATTTGTATTATTAATAATTTGTTCTTTTTTTATTGCAGTATTTACAACATTAAATTGGAGTAATTATTTTATAGATAAAAGAAAAAAACGAGAATCATTATCAGACTATGAGGTAAATAATGAAAAAGGAAGGTAATATATATTCATATACCGCATTTGAAAGATTTAATAACTCTTATTCATCCGCACAAATAGAGAGATGGTATGTGAACACATTTTCTTTCTATAAATATTTATTATATAGGTTTGGGAAAACCAAAGATACGCAATTATCACAAGATATAAATTTTACTTATAATCATAAATTCTCTGTATCACACGAAATAAAAAAGTCATCTGACGGAAAATATTTTGCCGTTATGGAAAACAAGGCTGTTACAGTATGGGATTGCGTTACAGGTGAAAAAATTGCTTCGTTTGAGGAACTGAAAATGCCGGATACCATGAATTTTTCAAACTCAGGTAAACTGCTTGCAGTAAAAAGCGAATCAGGCAAAATTGCTATTTATGATATGACAGAGATGAAATTTATTAAAAGTTGGCTTCCGTCAAAAAGTATTGGCTGCGAGGTGTTGTTTACACCTGATGATAAATATGTTGTCAGCGCAGATTGGAAAGGAAATATTTATACTATTGACATAGATAGCGGAGAAGTTGCGTTCATAAAAGATGATTTGTTTGGTAAATATGATTCATTGAAGTTTGACAACGAAACCAATGGGTTTATCTTCGAGGAAGAAGAAAGAAGACTTATATGGAAATATCCGTTTAAAGAGAATGAACCTGAAGAGCAAAAACATAATTACAGATTTGAAGAGACAGCGTATAGTGAAGTTAATAAATGTTATGCAATTATGACAGTGTGTATGGATAAAAAGATGCTTATTGTTGACAAAGAATATAAGCAAATACTTAAAGAAATTGCGGTACCGAACGCTAAAGGCGGTAAAGCACGTACATTGAATGCCGCTTGGTCGCCTGACGGAAAATTTTTTGCGCTTATAATCAATACTGGAGAATGTTACAGAGGAAGCCGAATTTACACAACACAATTAATGGAATATCCAAGTCTGCGAGTAATTAAGGAATATAAAATTCCATATGCTTATTTTGTTGAATTCACAGATGATGGAAAGCAATTGCTTATTGGAGGATTTGAAACGGGATATTGTATTGATTTAGATACTATTAAATAAAAGATAAGGCGATGATATAATCGCTTTTTTTGTTGATTGAAATTAGATAGTAGAATATAATTATTACATAGAGATATTAGTATTGTTAAGTTTAAGGGAGAACAATAATATGTCAAAAGATTTAACTTATTTTTTACTTACTATATTTATTGTATTACATGCGGTTACTCTTATTAAAAATATTATATATAAAAGAATAGAAAAAAA
>JAAZOI010000133.1 GCA_012797825.1 Eubacteriaceae bacterium
GAAAGCTGCGTACAAAAGCTTTTAGGGCTGTATCCCGAATATATAAAATGCAAAACAAGGTTCGGAGCGACTATTAAATACGCATACGATTATATAAATGAAAATCTTACCTTAATAAGTCAGGACTATATATTTATGGAATACGGCGGAAATGACTGCGATTTTAAATGGGATGAAATAGCTAAAAATCCTTATGCTGACCATATGCCAAACACTCCATTGGAAGAATACAGTAAATCAATGGAAGAGATAATAAAAAAACTTTTATCTGCGGGTAAAAAAATTATTGTCTCGACTCTTCCTCCCATAGATTCGCAGAAATATTTTAAATTTTTTACTCAAAATAACAAGGAAAAAGGGGATAGCATACTTATTTGGCTTAAAGATGTGGAAAACATTTCACGCTGGCAGGAAAGCTACAGCAACGCAAACTGGAAAATTGCCATGAAATATAATTGCCAAATTGCGGATATACGCTCTCCGTTTCTGCAGACAATGAATTATCCCGACTACATATGCGCAGACGGAATACACCCCAATCAGCGCGGTCAGGAGCTAATTTATAATACCCTTAAAAATACATTTAACTTATAAAAAATAAGCCGTTTAAACTGATTTAAACGGCTTATATATTCATATTAGTCCTTAATTATATTCGTCTTATAACTCCGCTGACTCTTCCGAGTATTTTTACATCCTTGGCTATTATAGGTTCCATTGACGAGTTTTCCGGCTGCAGCCTGATATAGTCTTTTTCTTTGTAAAAAGTCTTTACTGTCGCCTCATCGTCTTCAAGCATGGCAACCACAATTTCACCGTTGCGAGCATCTGATGTTCTTTGCACTATTATATAGTCTCCGTTTAATATCCCTGCTTCTATCATACTCTCGCCTTTGACCGTGAGTATGAAACAGTCGTTATTTTTTGCAAAACTTACCGGCAGGGGAAAGACTTCCGTAATATTTTCGACCGCCAGTATGGGCTGGCCCGCCGTAATGTTACCCACAACCGGAACATTTATAATTTCTCCTATAGGTGCCATGAATGAAATTTCATCGTCATAATCGCCTTTTTTCACTATTTCAATTGCTCTTGGTTTTGTAGGGTCTTTTCTTATATAGCCTTTGGCTTCGAGTTTTTCAAGCTGTGAGTGCACCGAAGATGATGACTTTAAATCTACCGCCGTTCCTATCTCGCGCACCGACGGGGGATAGCCTTTATGTTTCTGTTCGTTAATCATATATTCCAAAATTTGTATTTGTTTTTTGGTCAGATCTTCATACATAAACTTCACCTCATTTAAAAGTATAATATGCAAAAATAAAAAAGTCAAACATTTGTTCTGTTTTTTAATAAAAATATATTGACATAGAACGTATGTTTGCTATAATAATGATAGAACAAATGTTCGTAAAAGGGGAGAAAGTCATATGAGAAAAAGATACGTTGTAGTAAATAAAGCAAGATTTATAACAATAATGTGCATATTTTTTCTTATAATCCTTACTTTGATAAGCATTTTTGTAATGCCGCAGAAAATATCCTCAAAAAGCATCGACGCAAATACCGTTTATATTGTAAAAAGCGGCGACCGTTTGTGGGATATCGCGTCCATGGTTAAAAGCGACGATGATATACGAAAGATAATAAATAATATAAGCGAAGCAAACGGCATATCATCAGATGAACACATCTATCCGGGAGAAATACTCAATATACCTTATGAAATGAAATCCTAGCGTATTTTTACCTGTTTAGCTGCGTATTTGCGGGCTTCTTCACTTGCAGCCGCGTAATATTTCTTTGTTGTGTTTACGTCTTTATGGCCGAGCACTTCAGCCACCAAATATATGTCTCCGGTCTGCTGATACAGATTTGTACCGAATGTGCTTCTAAGTTTATGCGGCGAAATGTTTTTTAACGGCACAGAAATATGTATATATTTTTTAAGCATTTTTTGCACAGAACTTACTTGCATACGCTTTTTCTGAAGAGAAAGGAAAAACGCGTTTTCGCTGCCGGAATAAGGAATTATTTTTTTTCTTATATCGTAATACTTGCTTA
>JAAZOI010000134.1 GCA_012797825.1 Eubacteriaceae bacterium
GAAAGCAAAGTATAACAGAGAGAAACCGCATGTAAACATAGGAACAATAGGACACGTAGACCACGGCAAGACAACACTTACGGCAGCAATAACAATGGTGCTTAATAAAAGATACGGCACAGGCTCGTACGTATCATTCGAAAATATAGATAAAGCGCCGGAAGAAAGAGAAAGAGGCATAACAATAGCTACAGCTCACGTAGAATACGAAACACCGAACAGACACTACGCGCATGTAGACTGCCCCGGTCATGCCGACTACGTTAAAAACATGATAACAGGCGCAGCGCAGATGGACGGAGCAATCTTAGTAGTAAGCGCAGCAGACGGCCCGATGCCCCAGACAAGAGAACATATCCTCTTGGCAAGACAGGTTAACGTTCCGTATATCGTAGTATTCTTAAATAAAGAAGATATGGTAGACGACCCCGAACTTATAGAACTTGTTGAAATGGAAGTAAGAGAACTTTTAGACCAGTATGAATTCCCCGGAGACGATACCCCGATAGTAGTAGGAAGCGCTCTTAAAGCTCTTGACGACCCGATGGGAGAATGGGGAGATAAAATATTAAAACTTATGGAAGCAGTAGATAGCTTTATACCTGAACCTGTAAGAGATATAGATAAACCTTTCTTAATGCCGGTAGAAGACGTATTCTCCATAACAGGAAGAGGAACAGTAGCAACAGGCAGAGTAGAAAAAGGCAAAATTAAAACAGGCGAAGAAATAGAAATAGTAGGACTTAAAAAGGAAAGCAGAAAATCAGTAGTAACAGGCGTGGAAATGTTCAAGAAAATCCTTGACGAAGGCAGAGCAGGGGATAACATCGGCGTACTGCTCCGAGGCGTAGACAGAAAAGAAATCGAAAGAGGACAAGTACTTGCAAAACCGGGTTCAATAAAACCGCATACAAAATTTAAGTCTGAAGTATATATCTTAACAAAAGAAGAAGGCGGAAGACATACACCTTTCTTTAACGGATACAGACCTCAGTTCTATTTCAGAACGACAGACGTTACAGGAGTAGTAGAACTTGCAGACGGCGCTGAAATGGTAATGCCGGGAGATAACATCACAATGACAATAGAACTTATAACGCCGATAGCTCTTGAAAAAGAATTAAGATTTGCTATAAGAGAAGGCGGAAGAACAGTAGGTTCAGGCGTTGTAGCGGAAGTTATAGAATAACAGATAATATATAAAAAGGCGATGTAATCGCCTTTTTTGTTTACTTTGATTCTTCAATTATAGTTTCATTAAAAAATCTGTTATAATAATTTACTGAATTATATAGTTTAATTTGTAAAATGTTATAAAATAGTGTATTATATTTAGGCTGTATAATAAAAGTGACTCTGTAGCTCAGCTGGGAGAGCGCTACCCTGACACGGTAGAGGTCATCGGTTCGAGACCGGTCAGAGTCACCAAAATGTTTAATAATACGGCTGTTTATATCGAGGGATAAAATATGAAAAACAGGAAGCTTCATCTTGCAACCGACTATTACCAGATGAGCATGTCAAATGTTTATATATGTGAAAATATGCAAAACAGCGAGGCAGTTTTTGACGTGTTTATAAGGAAAAATCCGTTTAACGGCGGTTATACGGTATTTGCAGGACTTGAGCAAGTTATTGATTATCTTTTAAATATACATTTTAAAGAAGAAGATATTTTAATGCTTAAGAAAAATCATCCTGAAATTAGCGATAAATATCTTAATTATCTAAGAAATTTTAAATTTACAGGAAGCCTGAGCTCAGTTGAAGAGGGCTGTATTGTATTTCCTCAGGAACCTTTGCTTAGAATAACCGCTCCTCTTATAGAAGCGCAATTTATTGAAACAACTATATTAAGTATTATAAATCATCAGACGCTTATTGCTACTAAAGCGTCCAGGGTAGTGGATGCAGCTGCCGGAGACGGAGTTATGGAGTTCGGACTTAGAAGAGCTCACGGCACGGAAGCCGGCTTGTATGGAGCCAGAGCGACTATTATCGGCGGATGCATAGGCACAAGTAATGTTGAAGCTGAAAGTTTTTGGGACATACCTGCCAAAGGCACAATGTCGCACAGCTTTGTTATGAGCTTTGATAATGAACTTGAGGCTTTCAGAACATTTGCAAAATATAATTTAAATAACCTGATTTTGCTTGTAGATACATATGATACTCTAAACAGCGGAGTAGTCAATGCAGTTAAAGTTTTTCGCGAGCTTAGTGATCAGGGCAAATTGAATAAAGGACACTATGGAATACGCCTTGATTCAGGCGATTTGGCATATTTAAGCAAAGAAGCGCGTATAATGCTCGACGAAGCAGGCTTTACAGATGCGTCCATAACCGCTTCAAGCGATTTGGATGAGTACTTAATTCAGGATTTAAAATTGCAGGGCGCTAAAATAAATATGTGGGGAGTGGGCACTAAACTTATTACGGCATATGATAATGCCGCTTTGGGAGGAGTCTACAAACTTGCTCAGATTACAAAAAACGGCGTAAAAAAAGATACAATAAAAATAAGTGATGCGCCGGAGAAAGTGACAAATCCCGGTAAAAAGAGTATTGTCAGAATATATGATAAAAGTACTAATAAAGCGCTTGCTGATATAATAATATTAGAAGGTGAAAAAATAGACGAAGCTAAACCGCTTACCATTTTTCATCCCGTTTATACTTGGAAAAAAAGAACGCTCGAAAATTTCTATGTGAAGTCTCTTCATAAAGAAATTTTCAAAAACGGCAAATTGACGTATGAAATACCCGATATACTTTCATTAAAGCAAAAACTAAAAGATGAAAAAGAAACTTTCTGGGCAGCTGTTTTAAGGCTAAAAAATCCATATGAATACCACGTGGATTTATCAGATAAACTATGGAATTTGAAAAAAGAACTGCTTGACAAGCAGTAAAAGGTGAGGAATTAAAATGAAAAAAACTATAGTTGGCGTCCTGTTCGGAGGCAAAAGCGGCGAGCATGAAGTTTCTCTTGTAAGCGCATTTAATGTAATGAATGCCATAAATAAGGATAAATATGAAATTATTAAAATAGGAATAACAAAAAAAGGCCAATGGCTTATATATAACGGACAAAGCGAAAATATAAAAAACAATACTTGGCAGAAAGATACAAGCAATGTTATTGATGATAAATCGTATATAAATGAAACGCTCGACGCTGTTGATATATTTTTCCCGGTCCTGCACGGACCTAACGGTGAAGACGGAACAGTTCAGGGGTATTTTGAAGTATTGCAAAAACCTTATGTAGGCTGCGGAATTATGGCTTCATCTGTAGGAATGGATAAAGTGGCGGCTAAAGTTCTTTTTCAAAGCGCAGGAGTGCCCATTGTGCCGTACGAAAATTTTCATTATGAAGAATGGCAAAAAAATAAACAGCAGATAATGCAAAGACTTGAACAAAACCTTACATATCCTATTTTTATTAAGCCTGTAAATATGGGCTCCAGTGTAGGCATAAGCAAGGCAAAAGACAGGGAAAGCTTAAGCGCCGCTATTGAAAACGCCTTTAACTATGATGAAAATGTTTTAGCTGAAAAATTTATCAACGCACGTGAAATAGAATGCGCTGTATTGGGAAATTTTGACGCTAAAGCAAGTACGCCTGGCGAGATTATACCTTCGAGGGAATTTTATGATTATTCGTCAAAATATTTAGACGGAGATGACAGCAGAGTAGAAATTCCCGCAAACATTACAAAACAGCAGAGCGATATGATAAAATCATACGCGGTAAAAGCTTTCAGGGCAATAAACGGAAGCGGTCTTAC
Source organism: Eubacteriaceae bacterium (assembly GCA_012797825.1). Lineage (GTDB taxonomy): Bacteria > Bacillota > Clostridia > Eubacteriales > UBA1433 > UBA1433. The sequence continues at coordinate 3,792 of JAAZOI010000134.1, forward strand.
AAGAGTAGATTTTTTCATAGATAAAGATAGCGAAGATATCTATATAAATGAAGTCAACACCATGCCGGGATTTACATCAATCAGCATGTATCCGAAAATGATAATGCACGATGGCATAAGCTACAGCCAACTAATTGAAATATTAATCGAATTGGGGTTTGCAAGATATGAAAAACGCGCAAACAGAAAAACAGAACTCTGATAAAGTATTTATAAGAATAAAAGGTAATATGTCCCAAGGCATTAATGATACGGATGTTATTGAATTCTGCACAGAAGGCATAATGGAAAAAATGGGTGAAAGCATTTATCTGACTTATAATGAATCAAAAATATCAGGTCTTGAAGGCACAACCACGACAATAAAGCTGGATAAAGAAACTATGTCGCTTATGAGAATAGGTGATGTGAATTATACAATGGATTTTGCTAAAGGCTTGAAAAAATATAATAAATACGAAACAAGCTACGGACAACTGAATATGGGCATTGTAACAAATGAATTAAAAATTACATATGAAGGCAATAAGCTTAAAGGCATAATAATAGACTATGATTTGGACATAAACGGGTCAAGCATTGGAAATAATATAATTAATATAAATGTAAACTAAATAACCTGAGGAAAAAGATGAGCATTTTAGATAAATCGAGAAATCAGATAGTTACTTTGACAGCAGACGCGGTTGCAAAATTAGGTGTAGAAATTTCAAATGATGAAATTTGTATTGAAGTACCGAAAGATAAAACTTTCGGTGAATTTTCTGTCAACACAGCTATGAAACTGGCGTCAAAACTTAGAAAAAACCCTATGCAGATTGCAAAGGATATTGTTGAAAATATAAATATTGACGGCACTTATATAAAAGAGGTTGATATTGCAGGAGCCGGATTTATAAACTTTAAATTAAATCAGAGTTATTATTGTGATATAGTAAAAGATATATTTACAAAAGGCGGTAATTACGGCAGATGCGATATAGGCAAGGGGAAAACTGTAAATGTTGAATTCGTAAGCGCTAATCCCACCGGTCCTGTTCATATAGGCAACGCAAGAGGAGGCGCTGTTGGCGATGTGCTTGCAGAGATTTTATCATGGGCGGGGTATGAGGTTTCTCGCGAATTTTATGTAAATGACGCGGGAAATCAGGTAGCGAAATTCGGAGCGTCTCTTGAAGCCAGATACCTTGAAATGTTCGGAAAAGAATTTACGTTCCCCGAAGACGGCTATACCGGAGAATATATAAAAGAAATTGCTTTTAATTATGCTAAAGAAAATAAAAAGAGCCTTATAAATGTGCCGAGTGAAGAACGAAGAGCGCAGCTTGCACAGTTCGGACTTAAAAGAAATATTGAAGATATGCAGAATGCATTAAATGAATACGGTATAAAATACGATAATTGGTACCGAGAATCAAGCCTTTATGAAAACAATTTGGTTGAAGATGCGATAGAAAAAATGAAAGCGACCGGATATACTTACGAAAAAGACGATGCTTTATGGTTTGAAGCAACAAATTTCGGCTGCGAAAAAGACATTGTTCTTATCAGAAACAACAGTCTACCGACTTACATTACCCCCGACATTGCTTACCATATAAATAAATTAATTACACGAAAATTCGATATTGCAATAGATGTCTGGGGCGCTGATCACCACGGTTATGTGCCCAGAATTAAAAGCGCAATGGAGGCGCTTGGAATTGATCCAAGCAGATTAAATATCATTCTTATGCAGTTCGTGCGCCTTATTA
>JAAZOI010000135.1 GCA_012797825.1 Eubacteriaceae bacterium
CCCGACGTTATGCCTGTTACCAGCAGAGAGACGGATTACGGCAAGCTTTATAAAAGCTTTGATATGGGGTATGAGCAGGCAAGCAGGGATGTTGAAAAGTATAAAGAGTTTTTGGGGTTAGGGCAAAAGTCCTTGTCAAATAAATGATATAACAACTTATGAGTAATATTTAAAACTGATGCAACTAATAAATCTTAATTTATTAATAGCAGGAGGATGAAATTATAGAAGCAATCAATGAAATAATAAAAGATATTCCCGTTATCTTGCATATACCGCATAGTTCTTTATATATACCGAGCCACTACAGAAGCAGCATTATTTTGTCGGATAAAGAGCTTAATATAGAATTAATTAAAATGACAGATTTATACTGCGATATTTTATTTAATGCGCCGTATACAACAATAGTATTTCCGTTAAGCAGGCTGATTTGCGATGTGGAACGGTTTAGAGATGATAAGGATGAAATTATGTCTTCAAAAGGTATGGGAGTGATATATACCTTAACATCTGACAATAAAATATTAAAAAATATTGATAATTTAAACAAAGAAGAAATATTAAATAAATTTTATGATATTCATCATAAAAAACTTGAAGATTATGTTACGAATTATTTAGATAATTATAATCAATGCTTAATTATTGACTGTCATTCTTTCGCGTCAAAGCCATTGCCTTATGAACTTAACCAAAATAAGCATAGACCTGATTTTTGCATAGGCACTGATGATTTTCATACTCCCGGTGAACTTTCATTAACAGCGGCGGAATTTTTAACAACGAAAGGTTTTAAAGTAAAAATGAATGAACCTTTTTCAGGCACGATTGTTCCGATTGCATATTATAAAACGAATAAGAAAGTAAGTTCAATAATGAAAGAGGTTAACCGGAGACTTTATATGAATGAAGAAACAGGAGAAAAAATACCGGAATTTAATGATACAAAAAACGTTTTACAGCAGTTAATAAATATATTTAAGGAGCATGTTAAAACTTATTAAACGAGTTTAATAATCTGCGTAAGGTATTTATTATAACAGTGGGAATTTGCCTGCTTAAATCTGACATATAAGCAAATATAAAGACAGCCATATAAGCTGTCTTTTATTTTCAATCATAATTCTCATTAATTACATAGACTAAAAATTATGTAGTTGAAATTTTCAATCTTAAATAATATTATAAATTTGTTATTGCTGTCTGTATCATTGTAGCAGTGATGGCAGTAGCAATTTCTTTTACAGCGTCTAATACAAATGGGACTCCTTTTTTGGAAATCGTCTCTTTTGTCTTATTCCAAACGGTATCATTTTTGATTTTATCTAAAAATTCATGACCATTCCATGTTAAACGACCAACGCCAAATTCAACAAGCTCATCTCCGCCATATAGCCCATCATAATATGCTATTAATCCTGCATCTTGCAATATGGCACAATGATAGCCTATTGTTTTCATATCGTAACCATCAATCAGTAGTTCACTGCTATCTAACCATGTATCAACGTATTTTTCTTCTATAGCAAAAAGTATTTTTCTAATAAGTTCCATATCTCTTTGCATTCTTTAACCACCTTTTAAAATATTGAACTAAGTTGTTTAAACTAATTAAATTAATCTTAATTACTCAGCTTTAAATATTATACAGTTGAAATTTTCGCCCATAGAGTCTTTATCAATTACCGAAAAGCCCGCATTTACACATAACGCAATAATCTCTTCTTCCGATAATCTAAACCTTTCAGGCGGACCGGAGGGAGTTTTCGATTTATGAAAATCAATTGATATGTATATGCCGTTTTGCTTAAGTATCCTGTGAATTTCGCTTAGCATAAACTCTTTATCCTCAAGATGATGCAGAACAGAGCACATCACGGCATAGTCGCACGAAGAGCTTGACTGCGGAAGGGTTTTAGAAGTTACTTTTTTTATTATCACATTATACGCTTTGCGTTCTTTTTTACGTATGTTTAATATCTCTATCATTTCATCGGAAACATCGAAAGCGTAAATGTAGCCGTTGCTTATCTTATTCGCCTCAAAAGCGAATATTCCCGTTCCCGCGCCGATATCGGCAAGACTCATACCTTTTTTGAAACCCGCCTTTTTAAGAGTGTTTCTTGGGTTTAATTCTTCTATTCTTGTTTTATTTTCAAATTTGCTGATGTATGCTTCGTTCATATATAACCTTCATTTATTAAAAAATATTCAGAATTGTCTTTAATTCTGATTTGTATTTTCTATATTTATCTGCTTGGTTTTTACATTTTTTATTCCGAGTATAACACGCAGAATGAATATATGCCTTGCTCCCTCAAAGATTGCGATAGAAATTGCAAGAGTTGAAAAAGCGATTATGATATACTGAATCGTTATGTTTGTATTCAGTATAAGAACGTAATACGCAATAACCATCATTACTGACTGATGAAGAATATACACAGGAAAAGCCGCCTGATTTAAATAATTCAGTACCGCACCGCCTCGGTTTAAGTATTTATGCGCAAACCCCATCATAAATAAAATTGCGTTTATGCCGTAAAGGTTACGCGCGTGAGCAAACAGTATCGATTGCCACGCAAAATCCCCATATCCTTGTGCGGCAGCGCCTGTAATAAGATATAACGGGATGGATATTATCATCACTCCAAACCAGAGCCATTTAAATTTATCTATCACCTCAGCCGATGCGCTGTTTGAGGCGATGAAAAACCCGATAGAGTAGTATGCTCCGTAAAAAACAATTTCCTGCCCTCCGATATTGGGAAACGCTTGCGATATGGTAAGAGGAATGAATAACAGCAGTAAAAACCATCCTTTTTCGAAAAGCGAGCCGAATGTGCCAATGCCGCGTTCTTTGCGCGCTTTTATTATGTGACAAAAAAGCGGAAGGAGCACTGCAGAGATTATAAAAAGAAAGAGTATAAACCAAAGATGCGCTGGCGTGAACGTTCCGCGGTATCCCGATATATCGGAAAAATCGGTAAAAAATTGAGCAAACAGATAATTAAAGTATCCGCCGTTTAATGTTCCCTGCTGGAGACGCGCCATGTAGCCTTGAATAGGGACGATTAAGATTACGCCTAAAATAAAGGGTATAAGCAGTCTTTGAACCCGTTCTTTAAAAAAGCGGCTCATATCTCTTTTTTGCAGGGCGTAATAAGATGACACTCCCGCCACGAGAAACAATAATGGCATAAACCACGGCGAGATTATGTTCATAAAAACGACACCTGCCGCGCTTGTTATATTGCTGTGAATATAAAAGCCTTCCCTGAAATCAAATACCCTCGCGGTATGAAAAGGAAATAGAAGGAATATACCAAACAGTCTGAGACAGTCAATGTCTCTTTTTCTCATTGCAACCTCCAATATAAAATAGCAGTAATATAACTTTTATAATTTCAAAAGACAGCTATAAAGCTGCCTTAGTTAAATTTTCTTATAAGTTGAACTACAACGCCTAATATATTTACCGACTCAGTTCCGTTATACGGATAAAATTTTGTCTCATACGCCGGGTTTAACGCCTGAAGAAGAAGCCCGTTCTCCTGTTTTACTACTCTTTTCAGCGTTGCATCAAATCCGTTGATGTACACGGCGCAGTCTTGACCGTTCTCACAGTCGGGACGTTTCTCAATTATCACAGTATCGTTATCTTTGTAGTCCGGCAACATGCTGTCTCCGCTTATCCGAAGAGCTATCAATTGCCTGTCCTCCTTATATAAATCTCTGGATATTTCGGCATAATCAATTATGTCTTCAATAGCTTGGATGGGTATGCCGGCAGGTATACGCCCATAAACCGGAATTTTTACTATCTCTCCGATATCGATAATTCTTAAATCTCTTGTAGATTTCGCTTCAATATTATTATCGAAGCCCAAAAGCCACTCATAGCTTACATTTAAATAATTTGCTATTAAATATGTTTTTAATTGATTTGGTCTGTACTTTCCGTTTAAATAATCGCTTATGGATGATTGGGAAATGTTTGTTGCTTTTACTAAATCGCCCTGCGTTTTATCCCGCATCGTAAGCGCTTGCTTTAAGCGATCTGCGAAAGTCTGCATTGTTAATACCTCAAAAATATTTATTACATTATATATGATTATACGATAACTATATAATATACGGAAAACCGAAATAAATCAATACTTTTTTGGAAAATATTTCATAAAACCGTTGACATTTTAATTTTGGGGGTATATTATAATCATATCGGATAACCGATATTAAGGAGGCGCGGAAATGGAAAGGTTTGTTTTTTATAGGGACAAGCTGAAAAAGAGAATCATCGAAAAGTACGGTACATATCAAAATTACGCAAAATACGCAGGAGTTTCACCTTCATCTTTATCAAAAAAGCTTTCAGGCAAACGATATTTCACTCATGAAGACATTATTAAGGCTGTAATTCTATTGGAACTCGAAAATGTAGACGAATATTTTTTTAAGCTGCGATATCGGATATCCGATATTTATCAATAATTTACATCTATATTTTTATAAATACAATATTTGCATAAGTCAATCATAAATCAGCGGATATCCTAAATTTTTTAAAATCTAATATTGATAAATCCATTATTTTAATCTGCTTAGATCAAACGAGCATATTAAATATTACTGAAAAATCAGCTTATTATATTTTAATTTTTCTCTTTAATTACGAATAACCGGAGGTAAATATGATAGACGTTACCATAAAAGAGGGAAGACGATATACCACTTGCGCCTGCGGAAGGACATACAATATCAGCGCGCTTTATGACATGAATAAGCCGTTCATATGCCCGATATGCGAGTACGAGCAAAGAAAACAAAGAAAGCGCAAAGACATTAAATACAACAAGCACGGGATAAGAATAGACAATGAGCGTTAAGAAATACATACATATTTTTTTTGCGGCGGCTGCTTTCTTTATCCTTTTCGGAACGCTGGACGGGGCGAATTATTTTACGTTTAAACGCACCGTTATACAAAGCGGCATATGCGTATCGATAATAGGGCTTTCCGCTCTGCGATATAAAAACATTAATTACAAACAATGAAGGAGGAGCAAAATGGAATCATGTGAAAACTGCACTTATTCGGAAGACTACGGTGAAAGCTTTCTTTTTATAAGATGCGAACGAACGAATGCAAACATGATTGTAAGAAAAGATTTTTTCTGCAAGCATTACGCAAATAAAGAAGAGTGCATTATTCAAAACATAAACGATATATATTCTTCGGCTTTAAAATAGCACGGCAAATAAAAAAAGAAAGAAGAAAGCCGACTTCCCGTCTGATTATATCAGCTTAGTTCCCTCTTATATCGTAACAAATTATATAGCTTAGTTAAATATATGTCAATATATAAGTATACTAATTTTGTATACAAACGTATACAAAATATCTTATGGAGGTTTAAATTGTCTAATAATAAAAGCATTTACTTAACATCATCGCAGGTAAGGGCATATAAATCATGCAGAAGGCTGTATGAGCTGCAGTACATTGACTGCTTAAAACCCATAGAAGAATACGAACCTTACGCTTTAGGACGCAGCTATCATTCAAAAATTTCACAAATTGTTAAAACGGGGGAATATGAAAAAACGCACGATAAAACAGACGCGATGGCGAAAGCTTTCAAAGATTTCATACTTCCTAAAATCAACTGCGATAAAGCAGAGGTTGAATTCAAAACTCGACTGTCCCAAGGAATTTACTTAAAAGGCAAAGCGGACGGAATAAGCAAAGGAAATATTGTCATTGAGCATAAAACCTCATATGGCGCTGCGGGCGAAGATTTTGAGGAAAAGCTTAAAATCGACGATCAAATTATGATTTACATGATTGGCATCGGCGCAAACGAGCTTATATATACCCTTTGCCAGAAACCGACAATTAAATTAAAGCAAAACGAATCAGCAGATGAATATTTAAAACGATGCTATGAATGGTATGACGAGAGCAAAACCTCTATTTATACGATAAGAAAATCAGATAAAGAGCTCGCGGAAAAAAAAGCAGAGCTGATACGCATAGCCAAAGAGATACGAAGCGGCAAGTACTGGCATAGAAACCCTTATAACTGCAAAGTGCTTTCATGCGTTTACGATAAAATCTGCGAAAACTATAACCCGGAATACATGGCGGGTTTTGTTAAAAAAGCAAAAGTAAACGAGGAATTGAGCATATAAATCAAATTAACGTTAATCTACACAAATTATACGTCGTACATAGCATATGCCTTTATATGTCTGATTTAAATATTTTTATATGTTTTATTAGAAAAAACGAGCGGTCAGGCGGGGCGAGGCTGATACGAAACGCAATAAACAGTCATGGAATTATTGGTAGCAGGGATAGGTCGCATTTGTTATCAGAAGTCTATCGTTATTAAACAGGAATGTGAATTGCAATTATAAGACATTTTGGATGTTTTTCAATCAAATATCGTTTTGCAGATGAATTTAAACACTTACGTTAATTACAAAATTGAGCGAGAATGCAAGGCGGAACGCCAAGGTTGTCGTTCCCTACGATTTTAGGGATGTGCAAGCAGCGGAATTGAGAGGGTGCGGGTAGGTCGCATTTGTTATCAGAAGTCAAATCGTAATTAACAGAAAGATGTCTATTTAAATTATCTGATTATGCGGTTTTTATTAATCGAACGGAAAATATCGGAAGACAGACAAAACCTCTACTTAATTACACACATTAGGCGGAATGATACACAGGACGTTATCTACGATTTTAGGGATGTGCAAGCAGCGGAATTGAGAGGGTGCGGGATAGGTTACATTTGTTATCGGAAGTCTATTGTTATTAAACAGGAAAATGTATATCTGAATTATCTGATTATGCGGTTTTTATTAATCGA
>JAAZOI010000136.1 GCA_012797825.1 Eubacteriaceae bacterium
ATATAGAATTGGCTTTTGACGATGAGCTTGAAAACGCAAGCACAGATTTAACGGATGATGATGAGTTTGACAGCTTTTTGCAGAAACTTGACAATATCAACAAGAAAGAAGACGAAAAAGAAGTTTTTGATGCTGTAAAAGAGGAAAATATCGTTCAAGAAGAACCTGATATTTTTGATAAGATGGTTTCAGAGCCTGCAGCTGCTGAAGAACCGGTTATTGCCAAACCAAACATTGAACCAGAGCCAGAACCAGAACTTGAAAAAGAAAATGATAATGAAAATATTGCAAAACTCCTTGATGAATTGCAACCGACTAATAATAAACAAATCATTGAGGATAGGATACCTGATGATGATTTGCAACTTGTTGATGATGAAGAAATTCAAAATATAGTTTCGGAATTAATTAAAAATGATGACAATGCTATAGATGACTATGAAGACGAAGAAATAAATCAGCAAAAAACAGATAACGCAGATGAAATGCTCAACTATATGCTTAACATATTTGACAAGCATAAAAAAGCTCAGTCTCAACCGGTTGAATTAAAAAAAGATGAAGATGAAGAAATAATACCAAGAAGCATTCCAAAGAGAGCGGATACAGAAACTTATGTTTCAAAGCCGAAAATCGACTTGTTTGATGATATAAGAAACGAATATGATAGAAATCAGCAAAACGAATCATATTCTAGCGACGGTGTTGATACAACTAATCCGTTTATAATTGAAAACGGAAGAATAATAGAAAATCCCAACTATAAATTCAGAAAAAGCAATGAACCCGAACCAAAGAAAAAAGAAACTGAAATAACCGAGGACCCTGTTATTGCTTTTGACAGCACTCAAAATTTAGAATTTATTAGAAAAGAAATTTTTTCGGAATTGAAAAAGCAGGAAGAAGCGGCAAGCAATTCACCGTTTAAACCGACGCAAATTAAAAATGACAATATTAATGCTCCTCAAACACCGAATATTAAAGCTGCAAATGAACCTGATGATGTTGCGCCATCAGATAAAAACGGTACAAAAGATGAATACGAAAGAGTCGAATTTGAAATAGACGGAAAAACAATGTACGTTTGGATTAAAAAATAATATATTCCTCAAAGGCTCAAAGAGCCTTTTTTTATTCTTATTTTTAAATACATATGTTATAATAACTAATTAAATCATTATGGTTTTAGGAGGATACAGAGTGGGACTATTTTCAAAGATATCGCAAGGCATGGAAAAAGGCCAAATAGATAAATATTTTAAACGTGTAGCTCAAATCGAAGCTTTATACGATAAAACTGCTGCTTTATCGGATGATGAGCTCAGAAATAAAACATTTGAATTTAAACAAAGGTTATTAGCTGGCGAGACTGAAGAAGACATTTTGTCAGAAGCGTTTGCCGTAGTAAGAGAAGCGTCTAAAAGAACAATAGGGCTTGAACCTTTCCCTGTTCAACTGCTTGGCGGCATAGTGCTTCACGAAGGCAACATTGCTGAAATGAAAACAGGCGAAGGCAAAACTTTAGTTGCTACAATGCCTGCATACTTAAACGCGCTAAGCGGTGATGGAGTTCATATCGTTACAGTAAATGATTACCTGGCAACGCGTGACAGCGAATGGATGGGACAAATTTACAGGTTTTTAGGATTAAAAGTAGGGTTAATAGTTCACGGACTAGATGTTGCAGAGCGCAAAGAAGCGTATAACGCCGATATAACATTTGCAACAAATAATGAGCTTGGCTTTGATTACCTTAAAGACAACATGGTAATAAATCATGAAGACATAGTTATGCGCAAGCTGAATTACGCTATAATCGATGAAGTGGACAGCATACTTATTGACGAGGCGCGTACTCCTCTTATAATATCGGGAAGCGGCAAAAAAAGCACAAATTTGTATAAAACTGCTGACGCTTTTATAAAAACGCTCAAAAAAGA
>JAAZOI010000137.1 GCA_012797825.1 Eubacteriaceae bacterium
CGTCTATTGTATAATTTTTGCGATTCCATGAAGTGCACAATCCTCCCGGCAGAGAGTGCATTTCGTAAATTTTACTTTCGTATCCGTTCATTTGAGCATAACAGCCAGCGCAAAGACCCGCTATACCCGCTCCTATAATAAGTACTGATTTTTTAGTCATAATGTCTCCTTCCTGCGTAATATAAAATGTTTACGTTCTTAAATTTTGCTTTTATTTAAATTAAATATCATCACATTTTTCAATTATAATTTTATTTAATAAATTTCTCAATGAATTTAATATTTATTGAAGTAAATAAATATAAAAAGGGGAGAAATAGTAAAAATAAACAATTTTGCAAATAAAAAAATCCCTCATATGAGGGATTTTATGCTTTTGCTTTTTTTATTGAATTAATAATTTTAATATACTACCACAGGAGTGCCTACTGAAATGTTATTATATATTTTCTTTGCAACATTATAGGGTAGGTTAACACAGCCGTGTGAGCCGTTTGTTTTATAAATGCTTCCTCCGAAATAGCTTCGCCAGGTAGCGTCATGAAGTCCTATACCTCTGTTAAAAGGCATCCAGTACGAAACGTCCGCTTCGTAATCGGGTCCTACAAGAGTAGTGTTGCGGGTTTTCGATCTTAAATAGTACACGCCTTTGGGAGTTGCTTTATGATTCATCACATTTCCCGTAACGATACTGCCTTCGACAACTAATGTGCCGTTTTTATAAAACCATATATGCTGTTTGGTTAAAGAAATTTCAACATAGGTGCTGCCTATTTCATTAAAATCCCTTGTTGCTGATACACCTGATTTTATTGTATTTGTAATAAAATCATTTTCTTTAGCGAAAGACATATATCTTCCGTAATTGCCGCCGGTTATTTGCACAATGCTTCCCGCTGTTGTTTTAAAGTTTCTTGTGTAAGTGACAGCCGAACTTATTTTTTCAAGATTATTAACAAAATTTTGAATTTTATTTTTATTAAATACTATGTTTAAATCGTTATCTACAGACATCCACGAACAGATTTGCGACGCATCGATAATTATCTGCTCTGTGCCTATAATGTATGTTATTTGAACAGCCGCGTAAGTATTAAGTAAATTCTGGGTATCAATAGTTTTTTGAGAGTTTGCTGTGTATGCCGGCTTTGTATAACAATCAGCTTGCTGAAGGTCAAGTTTTGTATTCATAATGCAAATATTATCTGCAATCGCTTTATACAAAGTATCCTGATCTACTTCATTGCCTGTAACTTCCTGCACAATTACATAGCTACCGTTAACATAGTTAAAACTTGGATTTCCTGGTTTTATTATGTTTTCAGGTTTAAGAAATGAAAGATTACCAATCTGCTGATTTAATTGTTCGGCATCGTAGGACATTACTATTGTTTTCTTGCTGTTTTTTGAAAAAATAGCGCCCAACCAGCCGTATCCGCTTTGAGAGGATAGATAAGTATTCAAATCATCGAGCGAATTATATGCAAGAGATATATCTTGGGCTTTTATTTGCTCGCCTGAGTTTGAGCGTTCAATAATTGTAAGAGAATAATTTTGCAGAGCGTCATTAAGCTTCGTATTGGCGTCCTGTAGCGAAAGACCTGAAATACTGATACCGTTTATTGTTGTGCCTAAATAAAAACGCGTTTTAAAATACTGCGCATATCCGATATATACTGCGATTAAAAATAGAGTAATAATTCCGTAAATCAATAAATTTTTTGATTGCTTAATAACATCAGCAATAGACTTGCGCGTTGCTGTTTGCGGAATAAAAACAGTGGAATTTGGCAGCAAAGCTTCCTGGCTAATAGCAGTTTGCGCAATTACTGCGGCCTGGTCTGCTGATACTTCCTGTTCGTATAGTTCCGATTGGATTTCATCCGCTGATACCCCGCTATCAAAGCTATCGCTGATGGTTATTGTCTGTTCGCTTTGCTGTTTTGGTTCATCAGAGCCTTCC
>JAAZOI010000138.1 GCA_012797825.1 Eubacteriaceae bacterium
AGCTGCCTACCAAAGCCGCGACATCCGAAAAGTCGAATTTCAAAAACGGCGCTCCCGGCAGCAGCGGAAACTCGAGTATAAAGTACAATACAAAAGATATTGCTCCGAGCGCCGCGATTTTTACGATTTTTTTAGTGTTTGTGTTTTTCATGTTTTTCCTCCTAAATGTTAGGGCTAAATAGGAAGAAGTATAAAGAGTGCAAAGTAAAAGCCCTGCGGAAAAACAGGGCTTAATAGCAGGTTTATTACTTCTCTCATCCGGACTATACCGTCGGTATCGGAATTTCACCGATTCAGCTTATCGCTCGCGGACTATAACCGCCGGTAGGGAATTGCACCCTGCCCCGAAGATGTATTTAATTTTCCTGTTTATTTTATGCTTAACATTATGTAATGTCAAGATATATATACAATTATTTATTCCAAAAAGCGCAGGGAATATTTACCGCGCATTTGCCGCACACTTCGCTGCCTATACTGTTTGGTTTTCCTTTCTCATCCGAATATGAACTGCCGAGATTTTTATACAACTGAGCATTTTTTTGTAATATTTCATTGCATTTTTCTCTTTTATATCCTTCGAAAGTCAGAGCTTTATTGGGGCAATGTTTTACGCATATTCCGCAGCTTTTGTTCTTTTTATAAAGGCACAGCTCCGCTGTCATAGGGCTGCCGTGCTCGAGCGTAAGATTAGTTACAAGACTGCAGTATCTTCCGCAGCATCCGCTTTTTGTTATAAGCATATTGTTAATGCCGAACGTTCCTATACCTGCGGCGTAAGCGAAATGACGGTGCGACCAGTTGCTTTTTAGCGCGGATTTGTCAAACGTTAAGGATTCCTTTGAAATGCCTGCCTTATATCCGAACTCGTTAAGCTTCTTTATAAGATGTTCATTTAATTTCATAAACATGGCATTTGTCTCCTCGTAAGCCACGGCCCATTCGATGGATGAACAATCTTTTGATAAATAATTTGCCATAGCCAGTTCTTTTGTGAAAGGCACAAAATAAACTATTACCGTTTTTGCGTCATCAAGCACATCTGAGGGCAGTTGGTGAGAATGTGATATTATATTTTTCAGGTTTAGAATATAAGGATGCATAGCATCCGCAAATCCGACAAGAGGCTCGCCCCATTTGGTTGAGATGTTTTCGTTTTTTTGATATTCTCTGACATACTCTGTTATAAATTCGATAATTTTATTTTTCATAAATTCACAGCCTATAATTTATTTATATTAAAACGCTGTTTATTCAAAACAGCGTTTTTTAAATCAATTAATAATAAAGCCATTATCTGTCGGCATAAGTTTTAGTGTATCAATACTTATGCGTTTGATTTTAAATACTCGTTTATAAATATATCAATATCTCCATCCATTACAGCTGTTATATTGCCGACTTCCGCGCCTGTGCGATGGTCTTTAACCATTGTGTACGGCTGAAAAACGTAAGAACGTATCTGGCTGCCCCACGCAATCTGCGCGTAATCGCCTTTTATTTCGTCTATTTTTTCTTTTTTCTCGCTTATCATTATTTCAAGCAGTTTACCCTTAAGCATTTTCATCGCAGTTTGTTTGTTCTGTGTCTGGCTGCGTTCGTTCTGACATTGAACCACAACACCGGTTGGAATGTGTGTAATGCGCACTGCCGAATCTGTTTTATTTACATGCTGCCCGCCCGCGCCGCCTGAACGGTAAGTGTCTATTCTTAAGTCTTCATCTTTTATGTCAACTTCAATATCATCATCAATTTCAGGCATTACGTCAAGCGACGCAAACGAGGTGTGTCTTCTTCCCGAAGAATCAAAAGGCGATATACGTACAAGACGGTGAACGCCTTTTTCTGATTTCAAATATCCATATGCGTTTACGCCTTCCACAAACACGGTGACGCTTTTAGTTCCCGCAACATCTCCGGGGAGTTCGTCAATTATTTTTGCTTTAAATTTATGCTGCTCAATCCATCTTAAATACATTCGCAGCAGCATTGACACCCAGTCCTGAGCTTCTGTGCCGCCGGCTCCTGAATGTATGGAAATTATGGCATTATTTGAGTCATATTCGCCTGTCAGCAAAATACCTAATCTAAAAGCCTCAACTTCTTTTTTGACGCTATCTATTTCCTTTTTAATATCATCGCTTGCTTGGGGCGAATAATCTTCTTTTAAAAGCTCAAGCAAGACAGATAAATCTTCAACGTGTTCATTTAACTTTTTATAGTTATTATATTTATCTTTTAATATTTTTTGTTCTTTAAGTATTTTTTGCGCCGCCTTGTTGTCATTCCAAAAACCTTCGGCCTGCATTTCATCCTCAATCTGAGCTATTTTTTTTTCAAGCTCTGACGGGTCAAAGTGCATCCCTCGCTTCCGTAAATAATTTTTCTATTTCAGATACAGATTGTTCGTAATCTTGAATTTCAATCATTTAACGTCACCTTCTTTCAGTTA
>JAAZOI010000139.1 GCA_012797825.1 Eubacteriaceae bacterium
CATAGATACTACGATACTCAGCAATAAAGCGCAAATGGAAGCGGATAAGCTGTCGAGCAAGGCCAGATATAACTCTAATCTTGCAAACGATATGCGCCAGGATCAGTCAAACAGCTTTGATATATGGAAGGATAGACAAGACAGACAGTACCGCCAGGGGCGTGACAAACTTGAGGACAGGCGATATGAGCGTGAGTGGGCTTATAACCATAGGAAAGCGAAAAAGAAAAATTCAACAATAACAGCGGGAGGCGCAGTCGGAGCAGGAAAAGAAGTAGTTACGGATTACGATAACCCGAGCTATTGGTTTTTCAATCTCCCCATCACATATAAATAAAAATGAGGTGCTAATGTGAATTTTATAGAGTGGCTTAAAAAGAAACAGCAGGAAGAAAAGCAAAAGCAGCAGCAGCAACAGCAGCAGGAAGCCGCCGCGTACGACAGCATTATGTCTACAGGTGCCGGCAGTGAAAAATATATTGCTAAAAAGCAGGTGCAGCAGCAAAACAATAAATCTCAAAAAAGCATAATTGATAAAGCATTAAAAATTAAAGATGAAATTGAACAACAGCAAAAAAACGAGTTTGACACATATGATAATATGATGTCGGCAAATTCTGAGCTTTATAAGCTGAAAATGGAGAAGCGCAAACAGAATGAAGTAATCGCAGAGAAAAACAAAGCAATCCTCGAGGAAAATAAAAAAAGATATCAACGGGCAAAAGACGAAGCAAAAAGATTGCATTTATTCGGCGATGACAGATATTCATTTATACAAGATGCTTATAATAATCAAACATACGGCGGAAAAATTGATGAAATTCCGTATGTGACTACGGCGGATATAAGAAATAAAAATATTAGTAATATCGACACAGAAATTGACACAAAAATAAATACAGACCCGAATGCGAATGATTTAATAACGCAAGGCGCGTCAATAAACCCTTTAGAAAACGACGCACCAACTTATGATGAAATGGCGCTTTCGACTTTAGGACTTGACAGCGAGGATTCGTATATAACAAATTTCAGAGATTATCTTAATCCTGACGAATTAAGAAGGCTTAATTATCTTTTGGGAGATCAGAAAAAAAATGGAGTTGACCATTCACAATCGATAAAAGATTACTCTGCTATGGTGATAAACAGAGCGGGACAGGCTTATGAAGACAAAAGATATGAGACAGGCGATTATGTGCACGGTAATTTTTATTTGAGTTCGCCCATACATGGACTTACCAGCGGAACAATAGGCGGTATCGGAAAAACGATGAAAAGACTTTTTGGAGACATATCCCCTACAGTGACCACGGCTGAAGAAATGGCATACCAGGATGAGCTGAATAAATCTACGGGATTTAAAAAAATCGCAGGATTAGTGCTTTACAACGGTGGTCAGATTACTTCATCGGTTTTATTAGGCGGAGGTTATGGAAGTCTTGAAGCAAAAGCCGCAAGAGCTGGCACTAATACAATGATGTTTCTCACAACAGCCGGCAACAGTTATGATAATGTAATAAAAAACGGCTATACAGACAGAGAGGCTTTGACATACGCGATTATGGACGCGGGCATGGAAGTATTGCTTACAAAAATTGGCGGAAAACTTGCAGGCGGTATCGAACAGCTTGCCGGGACAAAGTCTCTGCTTAAAAACGCCATAAAAACAACAGTAAAAAACCCTATTGATCAAAGAGCGGTTAATAAAATTATAAACATGGCTTCGGAGGGTACGGAAGAATACATACAGCAAGTGTTTAACCCTATAGTAAAGAATATAGCCTTAGGCGAGGATAATAAATTTAAGCTGAATGTTGAAGGCGGTCTGACCGCTTTTTTGGTAGGTTTTCTTACAGCAGGAGCTGTTAACGCCACTTGCTCAAACTACGGACTTAAAAGTGACGTTCTTTCTTATGTTTACAAAATACGCAATCCGGAAGGCAATTATTTATCTGCCGATGCGATTTACGGAGTGCATTCAGGCAACCCCATTCAGGATAATATTTTGGAATATGCAGAATGGATAAAACCGTTTAAAGAGCAAGGTTTAGAAGAGATATTTGGCAGAATAAAAAATATAGCCGAGGTTGAAATAGGAGGCAAGACGTACTCCGAAATATGTAAAGCAACAGCAAATATGAACAAAGGGGAGGTGATAGATTATTATTTTTCATTGATTAATTCGCCGAAATACAAGCAGGAGGTCGAGCAGTTAAAAGCCCGCAAAGAATATTTAGATAAGACATCAGATGTGAAATTAGCTGAAGATAAAGTAAGAAACCGAATATACGATATAATCGGTAAAAACACAGGCGTTGAACTGAGTTTTATAAATGACGCGAACGAAAATGTAGGCGGATATTTTGACGATAAGAACAATAAAATTGTAATAAACAGCAATTCAAAAAACCCCATGCTTGTTATGCTTATGCGCGAGATTACACATAACGCGCAGTTAAGCAAATTTTATCCCGCTCTTAAAGATGCCGCATTTAAAGATATGGAAAACAAAGGAATAGACGTAAAGGCAGCGGAAGATAAGATACGCGAAGATTACAAAGATTACAATCTCAGCGATAAAGGGGTTGAGCAGGAGATAGTATCCAAATATGTGGGCGGAATGCTGCTTGGCAATGAAGCGGATGTTATAGACTTTGTATTGCGCAATAAAACATTCGCGGGCAAGCTGTACGGTCTTGTGTCAAAATTTGCCGTTAAAGATAAAGCATTCATGGAAGCTAAAAATAATCTTGCCAAGGCAATACTTGCGGGGAATGAAGAGAATGTATCATCGCCCGGAGAAGCCGTGCTGCAGTATGATATCGGGGAAGGGATAAAGAGCGATGAGGTAAATACGGAAGAAAATGTAATTAATGAGCAGAATGATATTGCAAATGGTGATGAAGTAGGGTATAAAAGAGAGGAAGGGGAAAATGCGTTAGACTTAAAACGAGCAGAATCATATACAAGCAAAGGATTACTAAAATCCATAAAAGAAAAAGGTTATGATTTTGAACGGGTTATGAGAATAATCAGCATAGATGATCCTGCTAAAATACCTCAGGAAGACAAAGATTACGTTATCGGGATGATGAGGGATATAGGCGTGCCTAAGGTGGGAGAAACGATAAGAAAAATCATACCGAAAGTTAAATATAAAAATATATTAAGAAATAAAACAATTAAAGGATTTATTGCAAATGCCGAGCATGTTTCATCCTTGAATATATTTGATGTGATACATAAGGCGCTAAGGTTAGAGGCAAACGAAGACTTTAATGAAAACGATGATTTTTATATTGAATACTTTACGACTGTAACAGCAGAAGATAAGCTTGCCATACCAATAAATAAAAACTCCGGGCAATTAAAACCGCCATGCAATGGACTTGGCGCAACGGCGAGCATATTCGGGATATTCCCTGAATACTTTATGAGACGTAGAGGTTTTCAAGATGGAGACATACTGAATTTAAGGGATTCAAAGACGGGTGAAAAGACCAAAAGCTACCGATATGATAGAGATGAAGGCTGGATAGAAGAATAAGGAGGAAATTAGAATATGGATATTGGGCTATATCATGGAAAACAATATAGAATAGGTAAATTTACTGATGTTAGCTTGCATCTATTAAGCCGTAGTAAAGATGAAGGCTTTACAGAATTTATTAACTCTAAGGGAGTTCTTGTAGAAAATAAATATATTATAGATATTCCAATAGCTGATTTGGAAGATGCATATGAACTTTGGCATGATGTTATTTACAAAGGAAATCAATTTGAAGCCGATAATATTGAGACATTATTAGAATCGGGCAGTGTAGATATTGATACAGATGACTTGGATACAGCAAATAAATTTGGTTTTAAAATGCAAGACCAGTATTGGTATTCCAAAACAATTAAATTTAAAGATATCGAGGCATTAATAGAGATTAAAGAACCGATATTAAAATTTGAGAAAACTAAGCAAACAACTACACACACTATACCTAAAGAAGAAATAATGGACTATGTGAAATACATTGCCAGTTTTGCGTAAGACATGATACTAACTACAACGCCACCCTTAATTATTTGGGGTGGTGTTTTTTTGTTGGGTGAAATATTATTGTATTGCATTAAGTAATTATTTGAGGTATAAAAAGATTAAAGAAAAATGAACTCCACTGATACGGACAAGTTTGAATTTCCGTATTATAAGACATCCAAAAACTTGCCTTTTATAAAGGGTTATCCGTTTACAACGTTTTGCTTTATAAGTACAATTAAAGCCGTTATTGCCGAATATACATTAATAAAAAGAGGTTATAATGACGGCGATAAGTTTTATATTATCGACTCGAAGAATGGGAACATATTAAGTACTTATGAATACAATTTTGAAAATAAAAATTGGATTCTTAAAAGAGAGGAAAAAGAATAATGAATTATGGAAAATACAAAGGAAATATATATAGGCTATCTAAATTAAGAGATAATAAATATTATTTATTTAGCTGGAGTAATGAAAATGATTTCAAAGAAGTTCCAAGTATTACTGATTACAAAGGTGTTATTCATAGTGGTCGTTATAAAAAAGAAATTGAGATTAACGCTCTTGAAGACGCATACGCATTAAAATACGAGGCTGTATACAAGGGGATAAGGTTTGATGCCGCGCTTATTGAATATTTACATAAAGAAGGCAGAATGGAAATCTGGACAGAAGATGATGATATAGCTGAAAAATACGATTTTGAAAGAATAGATATGTTCTGGTATTACAAATATATAGAAGGAAAAGATATTGAGGAGCTTGTTGAAATAAGAGAACCTATATTTCAATTTAAAGATACAAAAAAGGTTACTAAGCAAGTCATTCCAAAAGATAAAATATTGCAATACTCTGAATATATAGCGAGTTTTGCGTAAGATATATACTAATTACGACACCACTCCATAACCACTTGGGGTGGTGTTTTTTGTTGCAATACGTACGACCAGTCAAGAAAGCAGGGATACAATGACAGCGAGGCTCTTACATACGCTTTAATAAACGCCGGAATGGAGACTGTCACCACCAAGCTCGGGGGCAAAATGTTCGGCGGATACAAAGGTTTTGTAAAAGGAGTGCCTGAGTTAAAGGAAACCATATCAAAAGTCGTTAAAAACCCCATAGCGCAGAGATGCGCTTTTTTGATTACGGATATGGGCGCGGAAGGCGTTGAGGAAACTTTGCAAACTGCCGTTGACCCGCTTATCAGAAATTCCGTTTTTAAAGAGAATAACAATTTAGTCCTGTCGGGCAAGGATTACCTTGATTCGTTTTTA
>JAAZOI010000140.1 GCA_012797825.1 Eubacteriaceae bacterium
ATTATCAGATGTATACTTCCATGCAAACATGCTTGGTTTTAAATAAGGTACGCCTTTTATTAAAATGTATCCTATTAAAAGCATCAGCACTCCGACAGTAATAACAGCTGCCAGAGTAACCAGAATTCGCAAAGTTAGTGACAGCGGATTTTTTTTATATGAGCTCCATTTCTGCGCTCTCGTTATTTTAATTTCATTCATATTTACGCAGCCCTCCTTTTAAAAGCGGAGAATGAAAGGTTTATTATCAATATAAAGACAAACAGCACTACCGCAGTCGCAATAAGAGCCTCTCTGTGCAAGTTCGTTGCGTATCCCATCTCAAGTACAATGTTCGCCGTCATCGTTCTGACCCCGCTTAACAGACTGTCCGGTATTATTGCCTGATTTCCCGCAACCATTATAACAGCCATTGTCTCACCTATCGCGCGTCCTACTCCAAGTATCACACTTGCCAGTATGCCTGATTTCGCGGCAGGCAGAAGCGTGAAAAATACGCTCCGCTCATGTGTCGCTCCAAGCGCAAGCGCGCCTTCATAGTAACTGTCAGGAACCGCTCTTATAGCCGCTTCCGACACTCCGATAATTGTAGGCAAAATCATTATGCCCAATATAATCGATGCCGTCAGTACGCTTTTTCCGCTTCCTCCTATCATTTCTCTTATAAATGGCACCATTACCACGAGCCCGAAAAATCCATAAACTATTGACGGTATCCCCGCAAGCAAATCTACGGCAGGCTTTAAAATTTTATATAATTTTTTCGGACAAAACCTCGCCATATAAACAGCGCATAATATGCCTATCGGAACGCCTATTACAATTGCGCCTGCCGTTACGTAAATGCTTCCTACAATCATCGGAAATATTCCGAATATGTTATTTAACGGCTTCCACACAGTCCCAAACAGAAACTTAACCGGCCCTATTTCCCCAATAGCGGGCACTCCGCTCGCGAAGAGGAAAACACAAATCAGCACAACGGCTATAATGCTTGCGCATGCGGCAATTAAAAACACTGCCTTCATTATTTTTTCTTTAAATTGTTTCATAAACACTCCTATGGCAACAGGGCTTAAGCATAACCTAAGCCCTTGAATATACTTTATATTGTTTCAGATAGAAGTTAATTATTTTATTTCAGACCAATCTTTAATTGTGCCTGTGTATATTGCTTTAACCTGATCTTTTGTAAGGTTATCAATAGTGTTGTTTTTGTTTACTATTATTGCTATTCCGTCTTTAGCTATTACTGTTGCTGTAAGTCCGCCTGAAATTTCAGTATCTTTCAACTCTCTTGACGCCATACCTATGTCGCAGATGCCTGACAGCGCAGATGTCATACCTGTTGTCGAGTCACTTTGCTGAATTTCGATAGTAGCGTTAGCGTTAATTGCAATATACGCTTCCTTTAATTTTTCCATCAAAGGTGTTACCGAAGATGAACCTGCTATTACTATTTTGCCTTTTGCTTTAGTAGATGTAAACGCGCCTTTATTGCCTTCGCTTATATAATGATTATCTTCAACAACTTTTTGACCTTCAGCGCTCATAATGAATTTGATAAAGTCTTGAGTGACAGCGCTAACAGTACCTTTTGTCGCTATATTAAACGGACGAGCTATTTTATATGTGCCGTTTTTAACATTTGCAGCTGTTGCGTCTGCGCCGTCAATTTTCAGCGCTTTTACGGTATCGTTAAGTGAGCCCAGTGAAATGTAGCCGATAGCTTTTTCGTTGCCTGCAACTGTTGTCATTGCAACAGATGTGCTGTTTGTAATTTCAGCTGTAGCTACAGTATTATCAACTTTGTTTCCGTTCGCGTCCTTTTGTTCAACACCGACAA
>JAAZOI010000141.1 GCA_012797825.1 Eubacteriaceae bacterium
AAGCGTCAGAATATGAGAAAAAGTTTAAACATGACGTTATGGCGCATGTGCATACTTTCGGTGAAGCCGCTCCTAAAGCTAAGCCTATTATTCATTTGGGGGCTACGAGCGCGTATGTTGGCGATAACGCGGATTTAATAATATATCATCAGGCGCTTGAGCTTATATATAAAAAGCTTTTACTGCTTATAGACAAAATGAAAGATTTTTCGCTGGAATATGCTAAAGTGCAGACTCTGGGGTTCACGCATTTTCAGCCTGCCCAGCTTACGACAGTGGGAAAAAGAGCAAGCTTATGGCTTTATGATTTGGTTTTGGGCACAGAACAGATTAAATTCACATTCGACACTTACAAACTCAGAGGAGTTAAAGGCACTACCGGCACGCAGGCAAGCTTTATGAGTTTGTTTGATAATGACGAAGAAAAAATAGTAAAATTAGACCGCCTTGTATGCGAGCAGATGGGCTTTAATAAGGCATTCTGTGTAACGGGTCAGACATATCCGCGCAAAGCTGATAGCAGAATTATTAACTGTCTTTCTGATATAGCGCAGTCTCTTCATAAGTGCGCGACAGATATAAGACTTTTGCAGCATTTAAAAGAAGTTGAAGAACCGTTCGGCAGCGACCAGATAGGCTCCTCTGCAATGGCGTATAAACGAAATCCAATGAAATGCGAGCGCATATGCTCTATTGCCCGATATGTCATCGTAAACGCCTTAAATCCCGCTTTGACGGCTTCTGTGCAATGGTTTGAACGCACGCTTGACGATAGCGCGAACAGGCGCATTTCAATGCCTGAATGTTTCCTTGCAGTAGACGCAATACTCGAGCTTGCTATAAACGTTTTTACAGGCATTGTAGTAAATGAAAATGTAATTAATAAACACATTATGCAGGAACTTCCGTTTATGCTTACAGAAAATATCATTATGGAAAGCGTTAAAAAAGGCGGGGACAGGCAGGAACTTCACGAAAAGATAAGAGTTTTAAGTATGCAAGCCGCCGAGCAGGTTAAAGTATATGGAAAAAACAACGATCTGCTTGAACGTATAGCAAGTGATGATATGTTTTCTTTAACATTAGAACAGCTTAATAAAATAGCGCTTCCTCAAAAATATACAGGAAGGGCAGAAGGACAAGTTAAAGAGTTTATAAAAGAAACGGTAATTCCTCTGCTAACTGAGCTTGATAATAAATTTGATATAGAAGAAACAAAATATTAAAATAAAATATAAAAATTTCAATGTAGACTTCTCTTACAGAGAGGTCTATATTTATGAAATAGCAAATGAGGTAGTTAATGAAAATTGGTGATAATAATTATAAATTAATTTTAATTGATACTAATGTTATTAGAGAGATTATTTATAACACAAATTTATCAGGCAATGGTTTTTTCAAAAAATTTTTTGGGGAAGGAATTTTATATGCACCATGCTTTTCAATATATAATGCAATTGAATTAATGCCCTATAAAGATATTTATGATAAATTTATAGATTTTTTTTGCACAGTTCCTTGTCTTATGTTCTTTCCTGCAAAAATAATTATTCAGGAGGAATATAAGCAGTATTTAAAAGGAGAAGCACTTTTAATTACTAATGAAATAGCAATTGCATTTACACCAGTTATTAAAAATGGATGTTATAATTATAGAAAATTTGATGATTTAATGAAACATGATTTAAAACTAGTTGATACTATAAAAAATGAAATTATTTGTTTGGAATCAATTGCTGATAGTTGGCAAAAGCAACGTATAGATACAAAAAAATTACTCGCAAGGATTAATATTCCATTAGATATAATTGATGACAGATTCTATTACGACCAGGAAAAACAAACAATTATTAAAGATTTGAAGAATTTTGGCATAATGCCAAAAAATGAAATAGATATAAGCAACTTACCTTCGTTTAGAATGATGGAATACTCGCAGTTCCGAAGAATACATATGACCAATAAAAAAATTTCTCCTAATGATGTAATGGACGTAACAATAAGTTGTGCGGCACCGTACATGGATGCTGTAATTACTGAGAGCTTTCAAGCTGATGTATATAAAAAGGCGAAAAAATTTATTCCTCAACTTAAACATTTGGAAATATATACATTGAAAGATATCAGGTTAAAGAAATAAAGCTATTATTTATTTCATATAACTATTAATTAATAAATTCGCATTGCTTGCATTCAGGGCATTTTGACAAAATATCTTTATCATTTTCAAGCCCCCATATTGCCATTTCTTTTAAAATTCTTAGCATGCTTCTGCCTTTTTTACTTAAGCTGTATTCGACTCTGGGCGGTATTTCGGCATAGACCTCGCGCAGTATAATGCCGTCGCTTTCCATATCTTTAAGCTGCTGTGTAAGCACTTTCGCGCTGATATTGGGAATTTTTTTGATAAGGACATTATATCTGACAGGTTCTATTATTAATTCTTTTAAAATGAGTATTTTCCATTTTCCGCTGATAAGCGATAATGTAGACTCAATATGGCATTTTTCTTGCATAGCAAAATTCCTTTCATTAGTTACCTTAATGGTTGATATGTTACAAAAAAGTGCATACTTGCAAAAATATAGTTACTATACTAATATAACATTAACGGCCGCAAGTATCAATAAAATTATTAAAATGAGGTGAAAATATGGGTAAACTTAACGAAGACGTAAAAAGTTTATTAAATAACTCAAAGGTGTGGCAGATAGCCACAATGGACGATATGCCAAATGTTATATCTGTGTTATTTAAAACAATAGATGAAAATGATAATCTTATTTTGTTTGACGTTTTTATGGATAGAACAGAGAAAAATATTAAGAAAAACGGCAAAATAGCTATAACGGCATATGATATGGAGATCCATAAAGCATATCAATTAAAGGGCACGGCGCAATATAGTACTGATTCAGCACTTATTGAGGCAGGAAATTCAGTTGCAAAAAACTTTGGTCTTGCAGTAAAAGGAGCGGTTATAGTAAAAGTAGAGCAGATAATTTTCTCCGCGCCGGGACCGGATACCGGGAAAATACTCTAATTTACAGTATAAGCATTTAAAGAAAACAGGCATTTAATATGCCTGTTTTTTATTGCAAATTATTTATAAAATATTCTATTTTACAGGTTGTCTACATATGAATTTATATATGGAGGTAATGTATGAAAATATTTATTAATCTGCCGGAAAATATTGAAATTGCAATTAATGATTATGCTTATGACATAAAAGCTAAATTGGAATTTGACAATTATCAAAACCAGATAGTGACATTTAAAACCGATATAAAAGCGCCGCTGCTCGTAAAAAACATATTTATCAATAATATAAGAAATTTTATTTTAAAATGCGGGTTTAATTGCATAGTATCTTTTAATAAAATAAGCATTGATTTAAAAACGCTAAATAACTTTGAAGATATTTATTATAAAAACGGGGGGTATATTGTCGAAATAAAAAATTAATAATTTCCAATTATGGGTTGATTTTTTTTGCTGAAAGGGATATAATTGTTACAACAATTTTACAAATCAGATACAAATCATTACAAATTGGAGATTACATATGAAACGGATTCTAATAGCAGTATCAATAATTTTAATGATAATTTTATTACCATTTTCATTGATATCATGTTCCAAAGACACTGTAAGCATTACAAAAAGCGTAGACTTAGACGTCATTATGCATGATATATCAGATAACGTTGATATATCAATGCCCACAGAGCTTGACAAACAAACTCTTCAGCAATTGTTCAATTTAACACCCGAACAGGTAGGAAAATACAGCGGAGTATTTTCAATGACCATGACAAGCGCGGATACATTCATCGCAATTAAAGCGAAAGACGGCGATACTTCCGTAATAAAAGAAGCATATAACAACAGGATTGTTAATATAAAAAGCTCTTTTATAAAAAATATAAATTCTGAATACAGAAAAGTTAAAAACGCCAAGATTATCACCAAAGGAGATTATGTTTTCCTGATAATTTCGAGCAACACTAAAGAGGTTCAGGATATAATAAACAAATATTTTTAGCATATAACACCCAAATATATAAATAAAAAAAGTCTTTTCTACATGAAAAGATTTTTTTTATTATAAGCAACTTGGAATATTGATAATTACGTTGATAAAAATTTAAAAATATAATATCATATTTATACTATATTGGAGGTCATTTTAATGGATAGTCAAAAACTTGAAGAATTTAAATTACATATTGAGAACCTTATTTGCCAGCAGTACCAAAGAATAGAAAAAATGAAACAGGAAAAAGATTTTATTGATTATTCTAAAATTGATAAAATTGTAATAGGCATTGCGGGAGGGGACGGAATAGGCCCAGCAATTACTGCTCACGCAGAAAAAGTGCTGCGCATATTGCTTGCGGAAGAAGAACAAGAAGGCAGAGTATGCTATAAAATAATAAACGGTTTAACTTTAGAAAACCGAATAAAAGCAAATAAAGCCATACCTGATGATGTTTTGGCAGAACTTAAAAAATGCCATGTTATACTTAAAGGTCCCACTACTACGCCCAGAGCAGGCGATAAGTGCAATATTGAAAGTGCGAATGTGGCAATGCGTAAGGAACTTGATTTATTTGCCAACGTAAGGCCCGTTAAAGTGCCGCAGGAAGACATTGATTGGATATTTTACAGGGAAAATACCGAAGGCGCATACGCACTGGGAAGCAAAGGATATCATTTTGATGATGATTTATGCATTGATTTCACAGTCGCAACAAAAGAGGGAAGCGAGCGCATTATAAGAGCGGCGTTTGACTATGCAAAAAAAACGGGTAAAAATAAAGTTTCGGTAATAACAAAAGCAAATGTTATAAAAACAACAGACGGCAAATTCTTAGAAATTGCAAAGCAGGTTTCAAAGGATTATCCGGATGTTGAATGGGATGATTGGTATGTAGATATACTTGCGGCAAAGCTTATTGATAAAAAGCGCAGGACGCAGTTTAAAGTAATTGTGCTGCCTAACTTATACGGCGACATTATAACCGACGAAGCAGCCGAATTTCAGGGGGGAGTAGGCACTGCCGGCAGCGCCAATATCGGCAAAAGATATGCAATGTTTGAGGCGATTCACGGCTCGGCGCCAAGAATGGTGGAAGAGGGCAGAGTTAAATATGCAGATCCCTGCAGTATACTAAGAGCCGTTGTTATGATGCTGGAGCATATAGGATATCAGGATAAAGCGCTGCTGCTTCAGCATGCTTTAGATATATGCATGATATATGAAAAAAAAGAAGCAATTACAGGAAGAGAAGACGGATGCACATCCGATGAATTTGTTGAATATCTGTTAAATACGCTTAAAGATAATAATATGCAAAAAAAATATGAAAGTTTTGTAAGCAAATAATAACGTGAAAAAAACCGCTTGATTTCTCAAGCGGTTTTTTTATGCTTTAAATATATATCATATTTATAATAAACAAGTTATTACGGACCGGACACATTTACAGTTATAGTAGTAGTGTATGTCACTGATGTTTCTGTATAGGTTACAGTTATGGTGCAGTTGCCGACCGCCAGCGCGTGTATTGTAAGAGTGCCGCCTGACAGTGATGCGGAAGCAATTGTCGGGTCGCTGGATGTGCACGATAATCCGGTGGATATATCAACAGTCTCCATAGACGCATTTGTGCCTTTAACCGTCAGTGTCTGGTTATTGCCCGTATGCATATTGAAAAAGTCCGGCGTTGATGCTCCGTTATATAAATCTATCGATTTAATAGAGGTAGCGGAATGCACGGTGCAGTAATCGGCAGCAGTGCCTGTCATTATAAACAATGCTCCTTTTTCGGCGGCAGGAATATAATCCGGGTCAAGTGGAGTAACACCTGCCGGGAATCTGCTTTCAGGTTTTACAATCATTACTTTTGTTACAACTGTGCTTTCAGGACAAAATTCTGTTGCAAGTTTGCCCGAAGCGGTGCATATTCTGAGTTCCTGATGGAAATCATCCGAAGCGCTTGGGACAGTGCCTGCTATAAACATTTCCGATATTACAGTAGAACCTCTAGGATCCTGGGCTGTCAGCTCCGTAGGACGTTTGCCTGACACACTGTCTACTGATGCTGTTACTATGCCTTCAGGTCTTGACGGGAACGAACCGGATGTAAGCCCTTTCTTAGCATGGATTTGTCTCATATCAGTTTCCCACATACTTGCCGGACCCGGTTTGTTACCGCCGTAAATACCTATATTCAATGTATATGTTTTGCCGTCAACAGTTACTTTATTTTCATCATATCCATACCAAACAGCGCCTGTATAATAAGGCGTAAAACCGCAGAACCACGCGTGTCTTAAGTCATCGGTTGTACCTGTTTTACCGGATACAGGCATACCGGAAACACTGATATTGGTAGTGCCGCCGCGTACAACGCCTTTCATGGCGTCTGTTACTAAAAACGCTGTTTCAGCCGAAAATACCTGGGTTTTTTCAGCTGTATTTTCAAACAGCAGATTGCCTTCTTTATCATACACAGCAGTGTACATTATCGGGTCAGTTCTAACACCCTGATTTGGGAATGTGGCGAAAGCAGCCGCCATCCTCAAAGGAGTTTGTCCTTTTGTGTAACCGCCAAGTGCAAGCGCCGCTCCGCCGTAGTCGTTTGGATCAAGCTCAAGCCCCAATTTGAGCGCGTAAGATGATGAAGTTTCAATTCCCACAACCTGGAAAGCCTGAACGGCAATCATATTTACTGACTTAGCAATACCTTGCCGTACTGTCTGCATGCCAACATAGCTTCCTGAGTTTCTGGGAGCCCATCCTCCGACTCGTATTCTTACATTGTCAAATGTAGTGGCAAGAGTGATAACTTGTGCATCAATTCCCGGCGCGTACACTGTAAGCGGTTTGGTAGAAGATCCTATCTGGAATTTGCGCAGAGCCCTGTTAAGCGAAAGGCTTGCGGTTTTTTCGCCTCTTCCTCCAATAAGCCCTACAACGTAGCCTGTGCTGTTGTCAAGAACAACCATAGCGCACTGAGGAATGTAATTAACTGTCTCACCTGTAGATTTCGTTTTAGCCGCGCTAGCCGCTTTAGCCGAAGCGCTTTGAGCGGGGAATAATTTATTATTTTTTGCGTTTGTTTCAAGTATTGTTTGTATATCTTTATCAATAGTGGACTGAATTACAAGCCCACCGTTTAATAAAGCTTCCTGAGCTTCCTCTTTTGTATAACCGTGTTTGTTTACCATGTCCGAAAGCAATTGGTTATATAAAGCATCAGTAAAATACGAATAAGTTGATCTTGAATTTGATTGAGGTTTTAAGCCAACATTCAAAGAATCAAGCTGCGCGTAAGCTATACTGTATTCATCCTGTGAAATATATCCCAAATCAAGCATCTTCTTAATAATAAGTTTCGCGCGGTTTGCATTGTTAGGATTTAACGGATATATTTTATTTCCGGCTTCATCTGTTTTTGATGTTATATAGTAAAGTCCGTCGTCCACGTTTTTCTCAAGCACAAAGGGCATATAATACGTGGGCGCGTTAGGCACGGAAGCAAGCACTGCCGCCTGTGCTATGGACAAGTCCTCGCACGATTTATCAAAAAACGTCCATGATGCGGATTCAATTCCCCACGCCCATGCGAAGTTAACTTTATTTAAATACGCTTCAAGTATTTTTTCTTTTGTAAGCATACCTTCAAGTTGTATTGAAAGTTTCCATTCCATTACTTTTCTCTTTAATTTTTTAACATCCGAAAGGTGAGTGCCCTTTATTAATTGCTGTGTTATGGTACTGCCGCCCGAACCTGACAGCGATTGCGTTTTGATAACATTCAATCCTGCTTTTATAATACCTTTAAGGTCTATACCCTGATGGGTGTAGTAACGTTCATCTTCTATTGAAACAAAAGCGTCCTGAACAATTTCAGGTATATTGTCAATGCTTACAACCTCTCGCTTCTCAGTTCCTTGAAACACCTGATATTGATTACCCTGATTATCAAGAATTACCGATGATTCAATATATTCAAGTTTTGAAAGGTCAACCGGCGGTGCTGTTATTATCCAGAATATGGAAAGCAGGCAAAGCACTACCCCTGTTGCGACACAAAAAGCGCAAAAGCCTAAAGCAGCTCGCTGTATATAAAATAAAATTCTTTTTTTAGGTATTGCAACTCTTTCTTGATATTTATATATTTTTTGCTGTTGTTTTGAAAGTCTTTTGTATTTTTGTTTTGATATAGGCACAAATTCTTCTCTTATCTTAGCATGATAAGCAAGTCTTTGTTCTTTTGTAAGTTTAGGAGGCTTCGGTGATGAGGCAGCAGCCCTGCCTTTAACTTTTTTTAACCTGATTTTACTTTTTAATCCGGAATTGGAGCTCCTGTTGTAATCCTGTTGTTTTTTTGTATAATATCTATCGTCTTTTTTATTCATTAATATATATCCTCCGAATAAATCGTGCGAGTTGCCAATAAACACAAAAATAATACCTTTTTTTAAGTAAAAAGTCAACTTTTATGATAAAATAATGAATTATAAAATTATCTATATTACAGGGGGAGTTTTTATGTCGGGACATTCGAAATGGGCAAACATAAAACATAAAAAAGAAAAACAGGATTCTAAAAAAGGTCAGGTGTTCACAAAAATGGCGCGCGCTATTGCGGTTGCGGCTAAAGAGGGCGGGGCAGACCCCGATATGAATTCAAAATTAAAAGACGCTATACTTAAAGCAAAAGCTGAAAATATGCCTAATGACAACATAGACAGAGCGATAAAAAAAGGCAGCGGCGGCATGGACGGCGTATTTGAGGAAATATATTATGAAGGATACGGTCCCGGTGGCGGAGCGGTTATAGTGCTTGCGCTTACTGATAATAAAAACAGAACAGCTGCTGATGTTCGATATACGTTTGATAAAAATAAGGGCAATTTGGGAACAAGCGGTTGCGTATCTTTTATGTTTTCAAAAAAAGGGCAGATTTTTATTGCTCTTGACAAAGCCGATGAAGATACTATTTTAAGAATAGCTCTTGATAACGGAGCGGAAGATGTGCTTACAAGCGAAGACGGATATGAAATAATAACGGATATTGCTGATTTCGCTAACGTATGCGACGCGTTTGGCGAAAATAAGATTCCGATGCTCAGCGCTGAAATTGCAATGATACCTTCAACGGAAACGTCTATTGAAGGGGATAATGTAAAAAGATTTGAAAAAATGATTGAAATGTTTAACGATAATGACGATATACAGGAAGTATGGCATAACTGCGTTTATGATGAAGAATAAAAACAGGTAAAAATGAAATTATCTTACCAAGAAATAAAAAGCAGGTTAATTTGCCTAAGCATATCATTTTTAAAAATAGGCGCGTTTACGTTCGGCGGCGGATACGCGATGATACCTTTAATATCAAAAGAAGTTGTTGATAAACATCAATGGATTACCGATGAGGAAATGATAGATATATTCGCTGTAGCCGAATGCACGCCGGGAGTAATAGCAGTTAACTGCGAAACGTTTGTAGGCTACAAAGTCGCCGGTTTCTGGGGCTCGTTGTTATCGACTGTATGCGTCGTTTTGCCTGCTTTTATTATAATATGTATTATTTCATTGTTTTTTGAATCGTTCAAAAATATTTTATGGGTTTCATACGCTTTTAAAGGAATAAGAGTAGGAATTATTATCCTTTTAGCTATGGCAGTTTTAAAAATAGGAAAATATGTTAAATATAATATATTCGCATGTATTATTCTTGCGGCGGCTTTCATATTAAGCGCGTTTAGTGATATTAATACAATTTATATATTATTGGGAGCAGCGGCGCTGGGCATTTTTTATAATTTAATTTTGCCGTATGTAAAAAGAGGCGGCAAAATATGAGCGTTATTTGGCAGCTTTTTATTACTTTTTTTAAAATAGGTCTTTTCACAATAGGCGGCGGATACGCAATGATACCGTTTATACAACAGGAAGTAGTGCAAAAAGGTTGGGTAAGCATAACTGATGTAATGGACTTTATTGCAGTGTCCGAATCTACTCCCGGACCGTTTGCGGTAAACATTTCAACTTTCTGCGGCATTACTGCCCACGGATTTTTAGGCGCGGCGGCAGCTACTATTGGCGTTGTGCTTCCGTCATTTTTGATAATACTGTTCATAGCAAAAAAATCATCAAATATACTTTGCAACAAATATGTCAGGTATTCGCTTGATGCAATACGGCCTGCGATTGTAGGTCTTATATTGTATGTTGTATTTGAGTTTATGAAATTAAGTCTTTTTACAAGCGGCAGCCCTGGATTTTCTGCAGATATTAAAGCGTTGATTATATTTATTTTCTTGGCGGGTTATTTTATTTTTAGAACTTACAAAAAAAAGAAAGTAAATCCTATAACAATAATACTGCTTTCAGCTTTTTTTGGGATTGTAATGTACGGAGTACTGCCAATTTTAAATCTTTAAAATATACTGTATAATTTGCATTAATTTGGAAACCATATTGTCAGGTGATGATAATATGAAAAAAAGATTGATTTATATTCTCGCCGCTTTGATTATATTATCGGGCGGCTTTGCTTTAGGGTTTGGCTATAACTCAATTTCTAATAATCAGGCAAACAGCGGCGTAAACAACAATGATAACACAAATGACGATGTGTCCGTAAGCGGCAGTACGTTAGGCAGCGGTTGTATAGTTGAATATATAACAAATTATGAAGCCAATAATCAAAGTGTAAAAACGCAGGAAAATTTAAACGCAAATCTTGTAGGCAAAAACAAAGGCGAAATTGAACAGTATTATAAAAAATGGAAGCTTGATTATTTTTCGGAAAATAAAATAACGCTTAGCAGAACTGTGCCGGGATATCCCAAAGGGTACGCGGTTGTAAAAGTTATGTTAAACGAGGAAGATTTATCAACAGGAAAAACAATTGTGTATGAATATGACGGCGAGGGAGAGATGCTGCTGAAAGATACTATAGACGATGTTCCGCAGCTGCTGCAGGCAAACGAGCTGAAAGAATTAATGGACGGAAAAGTATTTACCTCTCTTAATGATGCGTATGCATATCTTGAAAACATACTCGAATAAAAATAAAAAGGGGCGTATGCCCCTTTTTTTATTCGCTTTTTATTTTTTTTCTTTTTATTGCTTTTCTTAGTTTTACGATAATGAATATTATAATAAGCAGTATTAAAATAATTGCCGCAAGCGCTAAGAAAAATACTTTATTCGGATTTTTTATAAGACTTAGTATATTCTTGCTGTTAACCTCAACTTTTCGCTCATGTGTCTGATTGTAATACTCAGGCACTAAGTTGGCTGAAAACGACTGTATATAAGAAGCAAGCGCAACCCATTCTTTTTGTTCTTTATTATTTTTATTATATACTATATAATCCTCAAAATTGGTAATTGCGTTCCCGGCTTCATCTTTAGGAATTATAGATAAAAGTCCGAATGATTTGCCCTTAACGGCTCCGAGCATTTGAGCGGAATATAGTCCTGATACCACTCGATACAGCTTATTATCGTCAATTTTAACTCTTTGTCCGTCTTTTATAAGATATACGTCAGTTACCCGGTTTAAAAATAATCTGTTTGGATTATATTCATACGCAAGCCCGCTCATGTAAAGCTGCGCGTCAGGCATTATGGCAGAAATTGACGCGTCAACTTCCGCGACGGCTTTCAGTTCTTTTCCTGTTAAATAAATACTTACAAGCGGATAGCCGGCTATGTTGTCTTTTCCTATTCCCAATGAAAGAGTATTGTATACCTCCGATACGGTAATCGGGCCTTTGTCAAAAGAGCTTCTTATAACTCCGCTGGGCACAACTGAAACATCAACATTTTTATAATTTGCCCCTTCCGCATTTTTAATTGCGTATACGTAAGAATCCGCTATTAAATCACCCAGACCGTCTTCCTGCAGCTTTTTAGCGAAATTTTCTATTGGAGTAAACAAAAAATCGCAAACAGCCAGCGTTTGGTCAAAACTGAAGCCGAATAATGACAGATAATTTTTATTTACTAAATTTTTATATTCGCTTATTTTATTTGTAACTGCGGCATCGTTATCAATTGTTCCATTTACGGGAATTAATTTATAATCTTTAACGGTGTAATTTCCGTTTGAATCTTTATTCAAAGTCAGTTCTCCGACATTATATGTATAACTGCCGGTAGAGCAAATAACTGTGCTGCCCGATATTATAGGCTCGTTTATTGTTGTATGAGTGTGACCGCTTAAAATAACGTCTATATCGGGTGCGGCTTTTGCAAGCAGCTCGTCTTCCGATTTGCGGCTGTCTGTATCCGTGCCGCTGTGTGATAAGCATATTATTAAATCTGGGTTTTCTTTTTGTTTTAATTCATCAACTGTTTTTTTAGCGCTTTCTATAGGGTCTTTAAATATAAGTCCGCTTTTAGGCGCGCAGCTTATAGCGTCTTTTCCTATAACGCCGAATACCGCTATTTTAACGCCGCCTTTATTTAATATTATGCATTCCTTTTGCATTAAGCGCGGAAGAAAAACCGGACGAAATTAATATTGTTTTTACAAACGATATGCACTCCCATCTTGATACTGAAATAATCAACAGCAACGGATCAATTGTTCAAAAGGGCGGTTTC
>JAAZOI010000142.1 GCA_012797825.1 Eubacteriaceae bacterium
ATTTTTCTGAAAATATTATTGTTTAAATTATTAATACATTATATTTAAAATATATGCAAGCTATAAATTAGCAATAAAGATTATTAAAAAACAAAATAAAAAAGCAGCCTAAGCCGCTTTTAATTTAAAATTTAGCAGTTATTCAAGCAAAGCCGCGGCTTTTTTAAGCTCGTCTATAATTTTTATATGCTGCGGGCATACGCTTTCGCACTGTCCGCACGCTATACATTCGCTTGCTCTGGAAAGCTTATGACCTTTTGTGTTCCAGGTGTATTTGCTTTTCGCGAACGGCATGTTATCAAAAACATTTAAAATATTTATTGCCTGGAAAGTTCCCGGTATCGCTACAGACTGCGGGCAGCCTTTCATGCAGTACTCGCATGATGTGCACGGAACTACCGTTATTTTGTCAAGCTCTTCCTGCGCCTTTTTAATTACCTCGTATTCATCTTTGGAAAGCGGTTTAAAATTTTTCATATACGATGTGTTGTCATCCATTTGTTCAATACTGGACATGCCGCTGAGCACGCATATCACTCCTTCAAGCGATGCCGCGAATCTTATAGCCCAAGACGATGCCGAAGCGGATGGATTTGCTTTTTGCAGTATTTGGGCAACAGCAGGCGGCGGGGACGCAAGAGTTCCGCCTTTTACCGGTTCCATAATAATTACAGGTTTGTTATGTTTGCGCGCGGTTTCATAACACAGGCGCGACTCTACTGAAGTGCTTTCCCAGTCCGCGTAATTTATCTGCA
The DNA here is from genome assembly GCA_012797825.1 of Eubacteriaceae bacterium. GTDB lineage: Bacteria > Bacillota > Clostridia > Eubacteriales > UBA1433 > UBA1433. The sequence goes on from JAAZOI010000142.1 coordinate 756, forward strand.
GCTGAACAAACTCCATTTCAGGATGCGCATTAAGTATTTTATCAAGCTCGGCGGCTTTATCGTGGAACGAAAAACCGAGATGCTTTATTAAGCCTTCTTCTTTCTTTTTCTGCAAAAAGCTCCATATATCATAATCGTCAAAAGCATGCGAGCGGTTTTCGCCTAAATTATGAAGAAGATAAAAATCAAAATATCCCGCGCCTGTTCGCTCAAGCGATGTGTAAAACATCTGCTGTGCTTCCTCTTTATTTTTTGCTCCCGCCCAGGCGGGCAGTTTTGTCGTTAGCATAAACTTATCGCGGTCGTATCTGTCTACAAGAGCCTTTTTAATAGCTTTTTCGCTTTCACCGTTATTATATCCGTACGCGGTGTCAAAGTAGTTAAAACCTCTTTCTAAGAACATATCAACCATTTTGGATGTATGCTCTATATCAATTGCGACGTCTTTAAACGGCAGTCTCATTAATCCAAAACCCAGTTTTGGAAAGTTTTCGCCTAAATAACTCATATTTCCTCCGTTTATTAGTATAAGTTTTCTTGCTTATATTCTAATACTTGCACTTTACTCCAAGTCAATATGTTTTTGAATTTTTATATCCTATAACTAATCTATTTGACTACGCAGTACGTTGAAGCGCTGCTTATAGCCTCCTGCAAAAATTCATTACCGATACCGGGAAGCTCAAGCGGCTCAATATAGCCGTCAACGGGCTGTCGGTTGTATTTTGTAAAGCCGTTATTAAACGCCATTCTATAGCATACGGCATGCTCGTGTATGCAGAAATTCGGTATCGCAGTCTCAAACTGAACCGCAACATCCGCAGAGAGCGGGCTCGCGAACGCGTGCGCCTGAACCAAAATGTCGTATGTATGCGCCATATCGGCGACTTTTTTTACTTCGGTAATGCCGCCGCTGTTGCCTATGTCGGGTTGTATTAACTGTATTGTCTGGTCTGTAAAATAAGGAGCGTACTGCCATCTTGTGTATATTCTCTCTCCGTTTGCCAGGGGTATTTTTATATTTTGTTTGAGATATCTTGATGTCTGGGGCGATGGCGTGTTGGGCTCCTCTATGCACATAACGTCTTATTTTTCAGCTAACTTCGCTATCTGAATTGCGCCTTCGGCAGATGTGAAAGAGTGGTTTTCAACAATAATATCTACTTTAGGACCTACTGCGCCGCGCACTGCCGCCATTCTTTCATCTACAATCTCAAGCATTTGCCTGCTTAAAATTCCTACTCTTTTCTGATAATGAAACGCTCCGCTTTCAGTGTCGTTTTGCATGAAATCAAGTTTTATAGCTTCATATCCGTCTTTTATCGCCTTACGCGCGTTTACTGCGTATTCCTCCGTTTTATGGGCAAGTTCATATTTCTCTGCTCCCACATCGGGCCAGCCCAATTGCACCTGGCTTGCGTAACAGCGAAGCTTATCGTGGTGTTTGCCTCCAAGCAGCTGATAAATGGGGCAATTAAAATACTTGCCCTTTATGTCCCACAATGCTATGTCAAGAGCGGCCATGCCCGCAAAAACTACAGGCCCTCCGTTTTGCGCCCAAAAAGACGACCGATACATGCTTTCCCATAAATAATCAATGCGCAGCGGATCCTGCCCGATTATAAACCTTGCAAGGTCCTTAACCATTCCGTACGCCGCGAACGCTCCCGTACCGAATGCCATTGCGGCTTCGCCGTCTCCGTATAAGCCAGTGTCAGTATGTATTCTGCAGCCTATCGGCCGCCATTGGCTCGATAATGCCAAGTCTTTAGATTCTTTTCCCAAAACGAATACTTCAACGCTCGTTATTTTCATTGCATAACCTCCTATTTTTTAGATTAATATACTTATACCTCTAATTAAAAATATTATATCAAAACATATTGGCAGTAAATTGTTTTATTTTTATCAATATCAATTCACACAGCAAAAAAGGAGCTGTAAAGCTCCTTTTATAATATCAGATTTACTTTATGTCGTCTGCGGCTGCTGGTACATTGCGAAGAAATCATCCGCAGTCGAGCCTTGCGGCAGCCTGCCATATTTTATGGCGAGATTTTTAAGGTCGTTCTGCACTACAGCGTCAACGGGTACTATGCCTTCCGCCAAACGTTTTACTGTATAATTATATTCAATTTCTCCGGGAAGGAATATTTCCTCAATGCCTTCTTTTTTCTTTGAATTTTTTATTTTAGCGTAATATTTATCAACGTCATCCTGATATTCGCTGAATGGTCTGAATTTGTTTATGTCAATAGCGAGCATAAAATAACCGAGTCCTTTGCCGCTGCCGCCTGTTGCGCCGCCTGTCATAAGAGCTGATATCATCTCCATCGCTACGGTCATGCAGTATCCTTTTACGCCCCCAAGCGGAAGCAGCGTTCCTGTCATTATGCCTTTTAGCGGATTTCGGTCTTTAAATCCGTCAAAAGGATCGTTTGTGTCATTACCGTTTTCATCCTGAATCCAGCCTGTCGGAATTTTTTTGCCTGCTCTTATAGCCATTTCAATTTTACCGCCCGCAACAGTGCTGCACGCCATGTCGTACATTATCGGAGGCGTTTGTTTGCCCGGGGGAAACGCCCAACTGTTTGGTCCGTTGCCAAGCACGGCTTCTATGCCGCCCGTAGGAGCCATAAGCTGTGTGGAGCCTGACGCCGCATAACCTATTAAACCTTCATTTATTGCCATAAGCGAATAATATCCGGCTATTCCGAAATGGTTGCCGTTTTTAGCGGCGGCAAGCCCTATTCCTGTTTTTTTTGCCATTTCAATGGCTTTTTGCATGACGAGCGGAGCTACGCAAATGCCGCATCCATAGTCTAAGTCAAAAGCCGCTGTACTTTCTGTTTCGTTCGTAATTTTAACGTCCGGTTTTAAATTTATCAAACCGTTTACTATATCTTTTTCATACATCGCAAGTCTGGGCAGTCCGTGAGAGGCAACCCCTCTTATATCGGAAGCTATAAGCACTTCTGCGCCTCTTGCGGCGGCTTGCTTTTCTATTCCGAAAGATTCTAAGGTATCACGCGCTATTTGTTTCGCCGTATCAACACTGATTATTCTTTCTCTTGCCAATTTTATTCCTCCTTATCTTTTCAAACGATATAAAAAGGAGCAAGGGCTGCTCCTTTCTAAAAAATTGGTTATAAAGCTTCCAGTCTTTTTTTAAATTCTTCTACAGTGCTTTCATCTATCATGTCCTGCACATACGGAAGCGCGTCTACAAACTTAAACGTTCTGCCCACTTCAAGCAGCGGGTGTTCCAGAACCTGAGGACATATTTCCTCCAGCAACGCTTTTGTTTCCGGTGTGTCCAGCATTTCGCCAACTGTTGTTTCAAATGAATATTTACTCATATTTTCCTCCTTATAATTTTAAATAGTAAGTTACTATCCAAATTCATCTTTACTTTAAGGCATTGCATATTTTTACGCCTTCATCAAGTGCCGCTTTGTTGATTTTTATAATTTCAGGTGATTTTTTCGCAAACTTTTTCTCTATGCTTGACAAAAATACGTCCGGCTGCAATATATCCGTAAACCCAAGCAACGCCCCGATTAATATGATATTTGAAATTCGCGCGTCACCAATATCAAGGGCTATATCATCTGCCGGAATGCTTATTAGTTTTATATCAGCCCTACTTATCTGTGATGTAACTCTCGAAGAATTTATTATAAGCAGCCCGCCTTCTTCGAGCTCGGGTATAAATTTTTTATATGACTGCTCATTCATGGCTATAAGAACTTTACTTTTTTTTGGTAACGGAGATATTATTTCCTCATCGCTAATAATAACCGTACACTTAGCGCTGCCGCCTCTTTGTTCCGGACCGTATGTAGGCATAAAAGATGCGTGTTTACCGCCTTCGGCGGCGCTCTGAGCAAAAGTTATTCCGATACTCATAACTCCCTGTCCGCCCGAACCCGCAATAATAAGCGTATATTTCATTACTTGCTTTCCTCCTCATCTTTAAAAACTTTTTGCTCAAAATATTTCATCGTGTTTTCTTCCATATATTTAAGACTGTCAAGAGGCTCTACTCCCCAGTTTGTAGGGCAGTTTGTAAGCAATTCCACGAAAGAAAATCCTTTCCCGTCCAATTGATATTGGAATGCTTTTTTTATGCCTTGTTTCGCCTTTCTTATATTCTGCGGATTATTAAGCGTGTATCTGGCAACAAAAACAGGTGCGGCCAGTTCTTTTATAAGCTCGCACATTTTTATAGGATGTCCCGCAGTCTCTGCATCCCTTCCTTTTTTACTAGTTGTCGATTTCTGCCCAATAAGCGTCGTCGGCGCCATTTGCCCGCCCGTCATTCCGTATGTGGAATTATTCGCAAAAATAACTGTAAATTTTTCTCCTCTGTTTGCGGCTGATAATATTTCGGCAAGCCCTATAGCCGCTAAATCACCATCGCCCTGATATGTGAAAACCAAACTATCCGGTCTGCTTCTTTTAATGCCCGTAGCCACAGCGGGAGCTCTGCCGTGTGCCGAGCCTACCATATCAATCTTCCAATACAATAGTCCCATTGACGAACATCCCACGGGAAGCACGTTTATTACATTGTGCCCCTGTCCCAATTCATCAATTACTTCCGCTATAATTTTTGTAGCTGTCGAATGCAGGCATCCGGGGCAATAACCGCTTTGCATCGGAACAATGCAGTTGGGTCTTGAATATATTTTTTCCATCATGCTTGCCCTCCTGTTACTTTTTTAATTGCATCCGTTACTCCGTCATCATCGAGTAAAATTCCGCCTGAACGGCCGTATTCAAATATGGGCGCCCTGCCTCTTACCAAAAGGTCAATGTCGTCATACATTTGCGCGGGAATTGTCATTTCAATATCAATAAACGCTTTTATGTTATTGTAATTTAGTTTTTCAAAGCTTTTCTTAGGAAACGGATATAGCGTAATCGGTCTTATCAGTCCTATTTTGCATCCTTGTCCTCTAAGCTGCATAATAGCCTGTTTTGCAACTCTGGCGGCTATTCCGTAAGCTACAACAACATACTCGGCATCATCAAGCATAAATTCCTCAACTTTTACGTCTTCTTCCTGCCATTTTTTATACATTGCAGCGCTGTTTTTATTGTTGGATTCAAGCCCTGCTTCCGGATATATGGATGTTATCATTCTTGCCCCTCTTTTAACTCCGTCATACCCCACTTTCCAGCCTTGCGTATTTTGATTTGATAGTTCTTTCATAGGCGGAAGATCTACCATCTCCATAATTGAGCCAAGGCAGCCGTCCATTAAAATCATTACGGGACTGCGGTCTCTTTCCGCATATTCAAACGCGTCGTACGCAATATCAACAGCTTCCTGCAGAGTATACGGTGCAAACACCAATAAGCGATGCCCTCCGTGTCCTAAAGCTTTTGTTGATTGAAGATAGTCGGATTGAGCAGGCTGTATAGAGCCTAGTCCCGGACCTCCTCTGCTTACGTTCACAATCAGGGCAGGCAGTTTTGCCCCTGATAAATATGAAATACCTTCAGTTTTTAAACTAATGCCCGGACTTGACGATGATGTCATCGCTCTTGTGCCTGTTGACGCCGCGCCGTAAACCATATTCACGGACGCCACTTCGCTCTCGCCTTGTATGAATATTCCGCCTGCCTCGGGCAGACGTGAAGACATATATTCCGGAATTTCATTCTGCGGAGTTATAGGATAGCCTGCAAAAAATCTGCATCCTCCCAAAACGGCGGCTTCCGCAACCGCTTCGCATCCTTTCATAAATTGTTTAGCCATTGTCCTGCGCCTCCTTATAAAACTCTATCGCTCCTTCAGGGCATATAGTTACACAATTCTGGCAGCCTATGCATTTTTCAACCTGCTCGATATACGGAAAAAAATGCCCTTTCATATTTCGTTCATTACCCATTTTCAATAACTTTTTGGGGCAGAAATTTATGCAGTATCCGCACCCTTTGCAGTATTTTGATACAATATCGACTTTATTCATATACCTCACCTCTATGCGTTTTGATTTGCAGAGACAGGATTAAAATACTGATTTTCGTAATTTGATTCGACCGTGCGTACAAGTCTTGCTATGGTTGTATTTACAGGCGTCGGAATATTAAGCTCTTTGCCCATTCTCTCAAAAGCTCCGTTTAAAAACTCAATTTCCGTTTTCTTTTTGGTAATCATCATATCCTGAGCCATAGACGGATAATGGTCTCCGGCTGTTGCGCGCGCCGCGGGAATTGTTTTAGTCATAAATGTCGCAAAATCAAGTCCTTTAACGCCTTTTGCTTCGGCAATAGCGAGCGCTTCTTTAACAATGTCAGTCGCTATTAACAGAAAATGCGTGTTTTTAGCCGCCTGCTGACCGTTAAGTCGTACAAGGCCGCATGTTGCGTTGGCGACAAGATTTACCATCGCTTTGCTCCATACGTGCGTATCTATATCGTCAACATATTTTGATACAGCCCCTCCGTCTGTAAATGTTCGCGCAAGGTCATTGCCTGTCTTTATTTGTTCTTCTTCTTTTATAATGCTGCCTATGTATACATTAACCTCGTCGAATAAATTTCCGTACACTTCACCCGGAGCTTTTAATATGCTCGCCATATTCAGACATCCGTATAAAATTTTTTCTTTTGGGATTGTCTTCTGAATAATATCCACATTGCCAATGCCGTTTTGAAAAGTGCAAACATATGTATCTTTGCCTATTATGCTCTGCGCTCCTTTTAGCGCCGCATCTGTAAGCGTGCCCTTTACCATAATTATGACAATGTCCATTATGTCAGCGTCCTGTGCGCTAAGCGCCGTGTTCATTTTTACAACTTCTCTTGACGATGAGCTGTTTAATATGAGCCCGTTGTTTGCTATATTGTCCATATGTTCTTTAAACGGGTCAATTAACGTGACATCGGCTCCTCCTTTTTTTAAATAAGCTCCGATGACGCATCCCATTGCGCCGGCGCCTACTACTGCAATCTTCTTCATATATTTTCCTCCCGTATTTTTTTAGATAATATTAAAATTAAAAAATAAGTCCCGCTTTTTTAGCGTCAAACATAAGCTGATCTCTGAAATCAGGATGCGCAATTGTAATTAATCTTTTTACGCGATTTTCTATTGTTTCAAACCTTAAATCAGCTATTCCATATTCGGTAACTATGTATTGCACATCGCTGCGCAGCGTAGTTACTGCCGCTCCCAGCGGCAATGTCAGATTAATTTTTGAGTGCATTCTGCCTTCTTTGTCTGTTCTAACAGAAGGGATGGCTATAAAAGACATTCCGCCTTTGCTTAATGTCGCCCCCCGCACATAATCAACTTGCCCTCCTGTACCGCTGTACTGCCTTAAGCCTATGCTTTCCGCGCATACCTGTCCTGTAAGGTCAATCTCAAGCGCGCTGTTTATTGATACCACATTATCGTTTTGAGCAATTATATACGGATTGTTCACCCAGTCAAAAGGTCTTGTTTCTACTAGGGTGTTATTGTTTAAAAAGTCATACATCCTCTTGCTGCCGAGCGCAAATCCTATTACGGACAAGCCTTTGCACAATGTTTTTTTGCTGTTGTTAACTGCTCCGCACTCAAGCAAGTCAACCATAGATTCAACAAACATCTCAGTATGTATGCCTAAATCTTTTTTTACAGTTAAATATCCGCCCACCGCGCTTGCTATTCCTCCAATGCCGAGCTGTATGCAAGCTCCGTTTGGGACTTTTTGTACTATATGGCTTGCAATTTTAGAGTCAATATCAGAAGGCGGCGCCGCAGCAACGGTGTAGAGTTCTTCAGTTAAATCTACAAGATATGTAACGTTGTCCATGTGCACCATTGTTCCCTCGCCTCTTATATACGGGACATTTTCATTAACCTGAATAATTACTTTCTGCGCCCTGTATATTAAACTGCAGTCTATAGGACATAAACCCAAACTAATATATCCATCCTCATCAGGCGCGCTGCCTGTCATCATTACAACATTAGCTTTATGCGTAATTAGCCTGTCCTCTGTCGTGTTGCTTAAATGCAGCAATTGTATTTCAATATCAGAACCCCTTTTAATAAACTCTCTCTCGATAGGACCTAAAAATAAACTCCTTACATTAACTTTTCCTTTGCTTGCAGGCAGAAACAAACGCATTGCTCGCACTCCGAACCCCATGTCAATCCTAACATTTTCAAGTCTGTCAATTTCATCATATAAAATGTCAAGTATGGCATACGGTATGCCGGTTACCATGCTTGTTACAATAACATCATCTGAATTAATGCATCTTGCCGTTTGTTTTGCCGTAATAATTTTTTCTTTATATTTTTCTCTCCATGACATAGCAAGTACTCCTTTAAATAAATTAAGACAAGTTATCCGTCATTAAAATGTATTCAAATACTGCTTTGATTATAACCTTGACGTTATTTATGTTCCAAACATTGTCCGTCCGGCAGATTTCTTTTGCTTTTGAGCTGTTTGAAAAACCATATTTGCAGTAATTTAAAATAAATGGATTTTGTTAAGTCCATTTACTCGTAAACATTTACATTTTTTATTATTTTTTTTATAATATTAATGAAAATAATTTACAAAAATATCCCGCAGTGTTATATTTATCCAAGGAGATAGCTATGATAGAAAAAGATATCGTTACTGACTATCTGCATAAAAACCCGTTTGAGCAGCTTAACAAAATAGTACATGACATATTAAAAGACGCTATAATCTCTTTAGAATTGCTTCCGGGAACAAAATTAAACAGTGTAGAGATAGCACGCCAGCTCAATATAAGCCGTACGCCGGTAAAAGAAGCTTTCAGGATATTATCTACAGAAGGTCTTATAAGAAAGCGCGACAATAAAAGCGGATATTACGTTTTTACTATGTCAAATACGGAAATTGAAGATTTGTTTTTTGTCCGCCGTTTGCTTGAAGGCAGCGCGACTTATTTATGCGCACAAAAAAGCAGCCTTGTAGATATTCCAAGGCTGAAAAAATACGCGGTTCAATTTAAAGATTTATTTCTAAGTAAAAATTTCGATAACCTTGATAAGCTGGATTACCCTTTTCATCAAATAATAATCAATTCTTCAGATAATAAATTTCTGGTAAATATGTACTCTGAAATTGAATTGTTTATAAAGCATTTTTCTGCAAGAAGCAGACATTGTCTTAATAAAACTCCGTCCGATAAAACGGTATCTTCAATGGCATATCAGCATCTGGCCATATGCAACGCCATAGAGTCAGGAATTCCCGAAGTAGCCCAGAACGCGGCAATTTCTCATGTTGAAGCAAGCATAGACTTTGCAAGGCGTTATTACTACTAAATTAAATAAAAAATTACAATTAAATTGTTTTATAAAGATCTCAAATTCTTAATTAAGTTTAATATTATATCCTCAATACTATCTTCATGTTATAAAAATTATAATTCAGCTATATATAACGGGGTCATTTAATGAATATTAATATCAGCCAACAAACAAATGACTATTTAAAAAAGAAAAATATAAATTGTCTGACTTTAAATATGGTAATAGCAGGAAGCGGCGACTTAAGCGGCTGTGCAATTCCTCAAGTTAATTATGAAGAGCCTTCGGATAAAAATAGATATTATCATACTTTAGTTAATAATATAAATGTCTTTATACATAAAAGCGCAATAGAAGATGATATTAAATTAGAATTTGTTTTAAGAAAATTTTTATTTTATACATATGTCGATGTAGAAGGAATTAAAATATTATAGTAAATTCTTTAATATCTTAAAATAATGAACTCAAATTAATTTTATGAGGTGATTATGAATATTATTATCAGCGAGCAAACAAAAGCCTATTTAAAAAAGAAAAATTTAAGTTGTTTAACTTTAAGTTTGGTAAGCGGCGGAGGGGGCTGCTGCGGCGTTGTCGCAATGCCAAGCGTAAGGTATGAAGCGCCTTCGGATTTAAATCAATATATGCATTATTTAGTTGATGATTTTAATGTGTATATACATAAGCTTGCAATAGAAGAAGACAGTCGGCTAAAATTTATTTTAAGGAAATATTTTTCACATGAATATGTTGATGTGGAAGGCTATAAAATATTGTAACTTTAATTTAAAATAAATGTTACAATTATATTGATAATATTAAGGGTGTAAATGATGAATAAAATAATTACCCAGAAATTAAACGAAAATCCTTTCAGACCTTTAGTTGACATAGTGTATGAAATACTTTTAAACGAAATTATTAATTTTAATTATCTGCCCGGCACTAAAATTATTGAATCCAAAATAGCCGAAGAATTAGGCGTAAGCAGAACTCCTGTAAGAGACGCCATAAGCATTCTTGAAAAAGAAGGCTTTATACAAAAATCTGCTAAAGCCACAATTGTCGCACCGTTTGACGCCAATGATTATTTTGACTTAAACAATTTCCGTTATGTGCTTGAGCCACTGGCAGCGGGTTACGCCGCGCAGAGAATATCGGATAATGAGCTTGAGCAGCTTTATAATTATGCCCAGAAAATCGAATCCGCGTATAAATCGGGTGAATATAAAGAGATGTTTAAAGCCGAAAATGAATTTCACGAGTTCATCATTCTTTGCAGCAAAAATAAATATTTAATAGAAGCATACCAAAACATCCATCCGCAGATGAAAAGATACAGAGTCTACATAACGGCGGATGCCAGCCTGTATGATTTTTTGTGCGACGAGCATTACTTTATTTATAATTCTATAAAACTTAAAAATAAAGAAGTCGCCGAAGCGGCTTTAAGACGCCATATTTCCCTGCTTACCACAAAAAGCGCAGATGAGATATATAACGACAACAGAAAAATTATTAAAAAGAAACTTGAGGTAATGAATAATCTTGCGCAGAAGTAGGCTTTATTGGTGGTTAAGGGAGAGTCAATTTTATATTTTAATGCATATTTATCTACGTACATTATTTTATAATTAAAAACATTTATTAAAGAATATAAAATTATTAAATTAAAACAAAATGATTTAAAAGAATTCTTATTAGTTGAATAATTCCTTACTGGAATCCATAAAATCTAAAGAAGGATATAGAAAACAAAATTAAACTAAAAAGCTCTGAAACGCTAATTTAGATATTTAATTTATTTGCGAGATATAAATTCCCGCTTAACTATTTTTAGAAATATATTTACTTCACAAAAACCTCAGGCAGACCGCCCGCAAGTTTTACCAGCATTTCCGACATAAACCTCGGAGATTTTTTCATTCCGTCGTCAAGCCATTTCTGAATAGCTCCTAAGCATCCCGTAATGGTAAAAGCATAAATGTATTCCGCTGTTTCTTTGCTTACTCCCTCTGCGTTCATCAGCTCGTCTATGTTTTTTTCGTATATAAAAGTCATTATGCGCTTCTGAAATTCCATATCTCCCCTCTCGCCCAAAAAAAGCCTGCATAACTGCGCGTTCTGCTTAAGGTATACAAATATTTTCTCAACCATTTCAACACGATCCAAATTAGCCTCATTACGGGTATACTCTTCAATATAAACGCTTACGTTTTCGAACAGCTCGTTTTCTATTTTTCTCATCAAATCATACTGGTCGGAGTAATGAGCGTAAAACGTAGCTCTGTTTATATCCGCGTCTTCGCATATTTCCTTTATGGTAATTTGCGAAATATCTTTATGGCTAAGCAGCTTTATAAAGCTTTCCTTTAAAACCATTTTTGTATATTTTACCCGTCGGTCGTCTTTTTCACTTTTCATTGCATCCTCCGAAAATTTTTTCGTAAAGTGTTTTTTATAATACATTATTTAATTTTTTGTTTATCAACGTACATTTGTAAAAAATCTGTATGTTGACATATTAACTATGTGTAATTATAGTATTATTGCGAAAAATAATCAACATAATGTTTATTATAATTTAAAGATTTTGAGGTTATGCGGTGAATAAATTTTACGACGGCGTTATTGAGCATAAAAAAAGGATAATGATTATTTTCATATCAATTACGGTGCTGTGCGCAATCTGCGCGCTTTTTGTTGACGTAAATTACAATCTTGTTGATTATCTGCCTAAAGAGGCGCAATCCACTCAGGCGATAGATATAATAAAAAACGAATATAACGCGGATCTCCCCAACGCCAGAGTAATGATAAAAGATATATCATTGCAGGAAGCTATTGCTTACA
>JAAZOI010000143.1 GCA_012797825.1 Eubacteriaceae bacterium
ATAAAAATAAAAGATAATGTTGTTTTTTTTACATTAGCAGACACAAAAATAGAATTTTTTATTATAAAATTATTGAATTAAAAAATAAAAAAACATTATTTATATAATTTAAATAAAAAGAGGTTTAAAATGGCTGATTGTATTTTTTGCAAAATAGCAAATAAAGAAATACCGGCCCAGATTTTATATGAAGATGATAAAACCATGGTATTTAAAGATCTGGAGCCGAAAGCGCCTATTCATTATCTTATAATTCCAAAACAGCATTTTGATAATGTTACAAACGTACCTGCGGGCAACGACATTATAAGCCATATATTTACTGTAGCAATAAAAATGGCTGTAAAAGAAGGCGTAAGCGATGAGGGGTTCAGAATTGTAAATAACACAGGCGCGCTTGGCGGACAAAGCGTTAATCATCTGCATTTCCATTTCCTTGCGGGCAGACAGATGAAATGGCCGCCGGGCTGAAAAATGTTGACAACACACATTGATTTGATATAATAATTCATTGTAGATTAAGCATGAGGGGGGGGATAAAAGTGTCAGAGGTAAAAGTAAGAGAAGGCGAAAGCTTAGAAAGCGCGTTAAAAAGATTTAAAAAGAAAACTGCCAGAGCGGGGGTTATGAGCGAAGTCAGGAAAAGAGAGCATTATGAAAAACCCAGCGAACGCAAAAAAAGAAAAGCAGAAGCTGCAAAAAAGAAGAAAAGCAGGTACTAGCAAATGGATCTGAAACAAAGGCTAATTAATGATTTTAAAGACGCCATGAAAAATAAAGACGTAATAGCAAAACAAACAGTAACAATGGTTCGCGCGGCAATACTTTTTTATGAAAAAAATAATAAGACAGAGCTTGATGATGCGGGAATTATTGATGTTATTGCATCGGAATTAAAAAAACGCCGCGAGTCTTTGATAGAGTTTCAAAAAGCGAACAGGGATGACTTGGTAAGTCAGACTGAAGAAGAAATAAAAGTGCTTATGAAATATCTTCCGGCTCAGCTAAGCGACGAAGAAATTGAGAGCCATGTAATAGACGCTATAAAAACAGCAAATGCGCAAAGCGTTAAAGACATGGGCAAAGTAATGGCGATTTTAATGCCTGCGCTTAAAGGCAAAGCGGATGGCGGGAAAATAAATCAATTAGTCAAAAAACACTTATCTTAAAATATGTATGCTACATAGTTTAATGTAAGAAATAATGCATCCTCATTTAAATGAGGATGTTTTTTTGCGCCTTGAACATTGTGATTTTTTGCTATATGCAAGCATAAAATTATATGTGAGGGTGGTACTTATGAGTAAAAATGACAAAAAACAAAAAAGCAAAGCCGCTTTAAAGACAATTAAAACAAAAATCAGCGATGCTGCGGAACTGCCGTATGAACTTGTTTTAAACTTGCCGAAAATAACGGTAATAGGGGATATTCAGGCAGTAATAGAAAACCATAAAGGTATTGTAGAGTATGAAAATAATGTTATAAGAATAAATTCCTCAATTGGCATGGTTAAAATTACGGGCAGTAACCTGACTATCAAAAATATAATGGCGGAAGAAATTGTCATTAACGGCAGCATAGAAAATGTTCAGGTGGCGAAATAATATGAATATAGTTAAAATGTTTCATTTTTTAAACGGTTATTATATAGTGCAAGTGCGCGGATATATGATGGAAAAACTGTTAAATGTGCTTCATATTAATAAAATATACGCCTGGGATATTAAAAAAGATAAAACCGGCGCGCTGCAGCTTAAGCTGATGCGCGGTTCTTTAAAAAAGTTTTTATCTCTTAGCGAGAAATTTAAAGTAGACGTAAAGGTAGTATCCCAGCGCGGGCTTCCGCATTTTCTAAAACTGCTAGTAAAGAAAAAAAGTTTTGCATTAGGGTGCGTTTTTTTATTAATTCTGCTTGTATTTTCCTCTTCGCTTGTACTGAAAATAGAAATACCTGTCGATTATTCAATGAACAAAGATCAAATTATATCGGCATTAAATAAAGCCGGCATTAAAACAGGTCAGATAAAATATTTAATTAATTATGATGAAGTAAAAAGACAGTTTTTAATAAACAATCCGGAATTTACATACATAGGCATACAAATGCAAGGCACTAAAGCGAAAATAGAATTATATTCATCTGTAAAGCCTCAGCTTATAACAGATTATTCAACCCCTGCCGATATTG
>JAAZOI010000144.1 GCA_012797825.1 Eubacteriaceae bacterium
ATAGCTAATGAAATATTTAATATATTATCTATTATTTATAAACATCATCGCATTTGTCGCGGTATTTATTGATAAGCAGAAAGCTAAAAAGAACAGATACAGAATATCCGAAAAAGCTTTGTTTATATTAGCCTCTATCGGCGGGAGTATAGGCACATACATCTCAATGCTGATATTCCGCCATAAAACAAAAAAATGGTATTTCAAAATAGGAATACCATTTATAATAATCATTCAGATTATATTAGCCTATTATTTAATTAAAAATTACTTATGAAATCTTTTGTAAAGTTCATCAAGTATTAAACAGGGTTTAACGCCGCGGTCTGAAAGCATTACCATTGTGTGGTATATAAGGTCGGATGTTTCGTATACAATTTCGTTAACGCTGTCATTTTTCGCGGCAATAATTACCTCGCTTGTTTCCTCGCCGACTTTTTTAAGTATTTTGTCAATTCCTTTATCAAAAAGGTATGTAGTATATGAGCCTTCTTTAGGGTTTTGTTTTCTGTCTTCTATAATTTTATACAAATCTTCAAGCATACCCAGGTTTGCTGAATTGTTTTCTTCGTTTATATAAATGTCTGTAAAAAAACAGCTTTCATTATTTGTATGGCATGTTGGGCCTAAAGGGATAGCATACACAAGCAAGCAGTCGCTATCGCAGTCAACGGCGATTTTTACCGTTTTTAAAAAGTTACCCGAAGTCTCGCCTTTATTCCACAGAGTATTTCTTGATCTGGAGTAAAACCATACTGTGCCTGTTGAAATAGTCTTCTCAACGGATTCTTTGTTCATATAGCCGACCATCAATACTTTTAACGTTACCGAATTCTGAACGACTGCGGGAATCAGTCCGTTTTTATCGTAGCATAATTTATCTATATCAAATTTTATTTCCATTTTACAACCTCACGCTTATATTTCTGCTTTTCAAATATTCTTTCAGCTGTCTTATATCTATCTCATTATAGTGAAAAACGCTTGCCGCAAGCGCCGCGTCCGCGCAGCCTTCTATTAAAGCGTCCGCGAAATGCTGCATTGTGCCTGCTCCGCCCGAAGCTATTACAGGAATGGTAAGAACGCTGTTTAATGCTTTTAAGAGCTCTATGTCAAAACCGTCTTTAACGCCGTCAGTATTCATTGAATTCATACAAATCTCACCTGCGCCGAGCTTTTGCCCTTGCTTTGCCCACTCCACTGCGTCTATGTGAGTGTTTTCTCTTCCGCCTTTTACATACACATCCCATGAGCCGTTATCGCCGATCATAGCGTCTATTGAAAGCACAACGCACTGGCTTCCAAACTTTCTTGTCGCATCAGTGATAAGTTGGGGATTAATAACTGCGGATGAATTTACGGAAACTTTATCCGCTCCGGCAAGCAGTATTTTTCTAAAGTCATCAACGCTTTTTACTCCGCCGCCTATGGTGAACGGAATATCAATAGCTTTCGCGACGTTTTCTACGACGTTTAAGAAAATATCACGCTCTTCATACGATGCGGTTATATCATAAAATACAAGTTCGTCCGCGCCTTCCAAACTATAGCGTTTAGCCAGCTCGACAGGATCGGCTACGTCTTTTATATTTTTAAAATTTTTTCCTTTTACTACTCGGCCGTGATCTACATCAAGGCAGGGGATTATTCTTTTTGCAAGCATTTA
>JAAZOI010000145.1 GCA_012797825.1 Eubacteriaceae bacterium
AACAGCTTGATTTATGTTGAGCCTATTTACCTGCAGGCAACATCAAGCAGCGGACAGCAGAACATTCCTGAATTTAAAAAAGTCATAGTCGCGTATAAAGACAAGATAGTTATGACGAATTCGCTTTCAGAAGGACTCGTAGAGATATTCGGTAAAAACGCAGGACAGCAAGGTACGGAAACGCCAGATAATACAGGCAATGATTTGACAAGTTTAGCAAAAACCGCGAATGATTTATATGACAAAGCTCAGCAGGCGTTAAAAGACGGGGACTGGGCGGCATACGGCAGTTATATGGATCAATTGAAGATTGTATTAAATCAAATGGTAAGTCAATAGATAAAAGCCGCAATAAAAATGCGGCTTTTTAAATTTATTTTCATATTTTATTCAAGTTTTTATCACAAAACGGGGATATTATATTAAAAACTGTTCATGAAAGAAGTGATGTGCTTTGGATGAAAATTTTAAAGATATAAATAAAGAAGGAATAACAAAGGAAGGACTTACGCAAGATGACAGCAGGGATGATTATGATGCGCAGAACAGTCAAATCAGTACGGTTATAAAAACAGAAAATTACAGTAAAAAAGAAGAAAGAAAAAACGGGTTTTATATAACCAAAAAATTAGCAATAAAATTTGTCGCAGCAGTATGTGTTTTATCAATGCTTTTAGGAGCGGCAGGCGGCGTACTGGCAGGATATTTATACAAAGGCAATACTGATGCAAGCAGCGTTATGTATCAGTCAGTGGCGCGTACTTCAACGCAAAGCGGGGATGATTCACTTGGGCTGAGCACGGCTGATGTTGCAAGCCAGGTTACTGCCAGCGTGGTGAAGATTCAAACTGAAATAGCAGTATATTCAAACCGCTTAGGTCAAAGCGTTGAACAGGGAGCAGCAAGCGGCGTTATATTAACTAAAGACGGATATATTGTTACGAATAATCATGTAATAGAAAACTCAAATAAAATAACCGTAATTACAACTGATGAAAAGCAGTATAGCGCAGCTGTGGTAGGCGCTGACAAACAGGCGGATATTGCGGTGCTTAAAATTAATGCGACAGATTTAACCCCTGCTGTTTTGGGAAGTTCCTCATCGCTGAAAGTAGGCGATAGAGCAATAATAATCGGGAATCCTTTAGGCGAGCTGGGCGGAACGCTTACGCAAGGTATTATAAGCGCGCTGGACAGACAAATAACGTTTGACGGGCAGATAATGAATCTTCTTCAAACAGACGCAGCCGTGAATCCCGGCAATTCGGGGGGCGGATTGTTTAATGACAGCGCAGAACTTGTAGGAATAGTTGTGGCTAAAAGCGTAAGCACGGAAGTTGAAGGTCTGGGATTTGCAATACCGATAGACGATATAAAAACGACAATTGAAAATATTATTAACGGCAAAAGCGCACAAGCAGGCGGCAAAATTTATATAGGGATATCAGCAGTTGATATTTCAACAAATCAACTGGCGGCGCAATATAATTTAAGCCAAAAGGGAGTATATATAGCGCAGGTGTATGATAATACAAGCGCACAGCAGGCGGGTCTTAAATCAGGTGATTTGATAACCGGTATTGACGGAGAGGAAATAAGTAATTTTACGCAGTTTAAGCAAATTATAAATAAGCACGCTGCAGGCGATAAGATAGAAATGACTATTATAAGAAACAACAGCACAAAAACAGTGGAAATAACGCTTAGAACCCAATAGGACATATACACAATTTATTCATAAAATTATCACATTGGCATTTTACAATAAGCAGAGGGTATAAATAACAAAATATATTCTCTGCTTATAATAAATTAAATATATAAAAGATATAGTATAATAAAAATATATAGAATGAGATAATTAATTTTTAGAGGGTAAATATGTATAAAATTCTTATTGCAGATGATGAAGAAAAGATAAGAGCTATTATAAAAAAATATGCCGAGTTTGAAGGGCATAAAGTAACGGAAGCCAAAGACGGCATGGAAGCTGTTTTAATATGCCGAAACGAAGAGTTTGATATTATAATACTTGATATTATGATGCCTGAGCTTGACGGCTTTTCGGCATGCAGGGAAATAAGGAAAATGACAGATACGCCTGTTTTAATGCTTTCGGCAAGAGGCGAAGAATACGATAAAATACACGGCTTTGAATTAGGAGTTGATGATTATGTCGTAAAGCCGTTTTCTCCGAAAGAACTTATGCTTAGAATTGACGCTATTATAAGACGCAGCAGTTCCAAGGAAGACGAGGCGGGAACGTACAGTTATGATAATCTTCATATAAATTTCAAAGCGCGCGTTGTGCATATTGACAATGCACAGGTCAATTTATCGCCCAAAGAATACGAACTGCTTTTTTATATGGTAAAAAACAGGGGCATAGCGCTTTCTCGTGAAATGATTATAAATAATGTGTGGGGGTATGACTACTACGGCGATGAAAGAACGCTTGATACTCATATAAAACTTCTTCGCAAGAATTTGGGAGATTACGCAAAACTTATCACAACACTAAGAGGAATGGGGTACAGATTTGAAGCAGAATAAACCGAGCGTAAGAAGCATACTGTTTTTTTATCTGACAATTTTTACGGCTATTATATTAATAGTCTTATGGCTGTTTCAGGTTGTATTTTTAGACAGCTTTTATAAGATGATAAGAGTGCAGAATATTAAAAAGACTTCCCAGACAATCGAAAATTATATTAATAACGGCAAAGCATATAATAGTCTTTATAATATGTGCAGATTCAACGATGTAAGCGCATATATAATAGACATTGACGGAAATATTATATATTCCATTGACGCGGCATCTAAATCTATTTTACATAATTTTTCTTTTGCGCAATTGCAGAATTTGATAAATGAAGCAAAAGAAAATAACGGGGTAAGCATTCAAAGGTATATTGACACGAGCGATGCAGATGCTGGCATGATGGGCAGCAGATTTGGAAGAGCGGAAAGCATAGTATATACAAAAATTGTTACAAATAAAGACAGCAAAGATTACGCGATTATAATAAACGCCAACATATCGCCAGTGGACGCCACGGTAGGCACACTGCGCATGCAGATTATAATTATAACGTCAATAATGCTTGTTGTGGCTTTGATACTCGCGTTTATTATGTCTAAGAAGATAACAAACCCTATTATATCGATAAATAAATCAAGCAAAGAATTGGCTAAAGGAAATTATGATGTAGCCTTTGAGGATAATGACTACAGGGAAATATCGGAACTGGGGCAAACGCTTAATTACGCATCAAAAGAGCTGAAAAAGACGGAAGATTTGCAAAGAGAGCTAATAGCTAATATATCACATGATTTGCGCACGCCGCTTACGATGATAAGGGGGTACGCAGAGGTAATCCGCGATTTGCCGGGCGAGAATACGAAAGAGAATATGCAGATAATAATTGACGAGACGCAGCGCCTTGCAAGCCTTGTTGCAGATGTTATGGATATATCAAAAATAAAATCGGGAGTGCAGGAGCTGCATTCTTATGAATATGACCTTACTCAAAGCGTAATTGATATTATAGACAGATACAAGAAATTAATTGAACAGGACGGATATGATATAGAGTTTAAATATGATAAGCATATATTTGTGAATGCCGACGAGCTCAAAATTTCCCAGGTAATTTATAATCTCATAAATAACGCCGTGACTTATACGGGAGAGGATAAAAAAGTTATCGTTAATCAAACCGAGATTGAAGACAGGGTGAGAATAAGCGTTATTGATACCGGAGAAGGAATTGAGGAAGATAAACTTGCCGAAATATTTGACAGGTATTACAAAATTGATAAATCTCACAAGAGGGCAGTTGTGGGAACGGGGTTAGGTCTTTCAATTGTCAAGGGGATATTGAACCTGCACGACGCAAAATACGGCGTTACAAGCGAGATAGGCAAGGGAAGCGAGTTTTATTTCGAGCTTAATAAAGTCGATAATGCAAATACGGAGATATAAAATCAAATAAACATTTTAAGAAAGGAAACGTTGAATTTCTTCCTTTTATTTATATAATATTATTAA
>JAAZOI010000146.1 GCA_012797825.1 Eubacteriaceae bacterium
TATCAGCCCATTTCATTTTTCAGCCTCCTATTATAAGTCTGCCAATATTGTATACAAAAAATGCGACAAGCCACGCCACAGCAGTCTGATATGTAATAGAGGCCAGCGCATATTTCATACCCATTTCTCTTTTCATAGCCGCAAGGGATGCAACGCATGGCATATACAGCAGCGTAAAACATAAAAACGCAAATGCCGAAAGAGGAGTAAACAAATCGCTTAAGCTCATATTGCCGCCTAGAAGTACGCCGAAAGTGCTTATAACGGCTTCTTTAGTTGACAGCCCCGTTATAAGCGCTGTGGAGCTCTGCCAGTTGCCGAACCCTAACGGAGAAAATATCGGAGCGATTGCCGAGCCGATGTGGGCGAGTATGCTTTGCGAACTGTCGGATGTCATATTAAATCTAAAATCAAAGCTTTGCAAATACCATATTATAAGCGAAGCTATAAAAATTACCGTAAAAGCTCTTGATATAAAATCTTTAGCTCTGTCCCATACATGCATTAAAATTGAACGTATCGACGGCAGCCTGTAAGAAGGAAGTTCCATTATAAAAGGAACGCTGTCCCCCTTAAATAAAGTCTTTTTCAAAATTAAACCTGATAATACTGCTATAATCATTCCAATGATATACAGGCTGATCATTACAACGGCTTGGTTATACGCGAAAAAAGCAGCAGTAAATACTCCGTAAATAGGAAGTTTTGCCGAACATGACATAAACGGCGTAAGCATTATAGTCATTTTTCTGTCCCGGTCACCAAGAATTGTTCTGCTTGAAAGTATTGCCGGAACCGAACAACCGAACCCTATGAGCATCGGTACAAAAGAACGCCCGGACAGACCTATTTTACGCAGCAAATTGTCCATTACAAAAGCAACCCGAACCATATATCCGCTGTCTTCAAGCAGTGAAAGAAAGAAAAATATGCATACAATTAACGGCAAAAAACCCAGTATGCTGCCTACGCCGGCAAATATGCCGTCAATTATAAGCGAATGTATTGCGGGGCTTAAACCTATGTCTGTTAAAGCCGAATCGGTAATTATAGTTATTTTGCTGATTGAGATGTTTAATAATTTACTTAGCGCAGAGCCGATTACGCCGAAACTGAGCATAAATATTACAGACATAATGAGCAAAAAAATGGGTATAGCGAGATACTTATGAGTAAGTATGCTGTCAATTTTTATGCTTCTTAAGTGTTCTTTATTTTCTTTATTTTTAAATACGGTTTTCTTGCATATTTTTTCTATAAAATCATAGCGCATATCCGCTATTGCCGCTTCCCTGTCAGTTGCAAGTTCATCTTCCATTTCAGTTACTATATGATTAAGTATTTCTTTTTCATTGTCTGAAAGTTTGAGACTAACCTCCATATGACTGTCGCCTTCAACAAGCCGAGTAGCTGCAAATCTGTTCGGAATATTTAGCGCGCAAGCGTGGTCTTCAATTAAGTGGGCAACAGAATGAATGGCTCTATGTACATACCCCTCGCAAAAATCAAGTTTTTTAGGGCGGACATTATCTCTTGCCGTTTCTACCGCTTTTTGTATAAGATAATCAATCCCTTGATTTTTACTGGCGGATATCGGAAGAACCGGTATTCCTAAAAGCTGCTCTAGTTTGGTTATATCAATATAGCTCTCGTTTGAGCTGACAGAATCCATCATGTTAAGTGCGATAACCATCGGGATATTTAACTCCATTAACTGCAGCGACAAATATAAGTTTCTTTCAATATTTGTTGCGTCAACTATATTTATAATGGCATCAGGCTTTTCGTTTATTAAAAAATCCCTGGTCAGCATTTCTTCAGAAGTATATGCCGATAATGAATAAATCCCCGGCAGGTCAACGATATGCGCATCTTTATTTTTTCTTATTGTGCCTTCTTTTTTTTCAACGGTCAGTCCCGGGAAATTGCCTACATGCTGATTGCTTCCGGTCAACTGATTAAACAGCGTTGTTTTCCCGGAATTCTGGTTGCCTATAAGAGCGAAGATCATATTAATTCCTCCTCAAGCTGAGCGACCTCAATATTTTTTGCGTCATCTTTCCTTATTGTAAGCTCATATCCTCTAAGGTATAATTCTATAGGATCGCCCATCGGCGCTACTTTTCTTACCATAACCTGTGTTTTCGGCGTAAGCCCCATATCTAAAAGCCTGCGCCTTAATGCTCCACATCCGCCTACTTTTACAATTTTACAGCTTTGCCCGATATTTACTTTATCTAAAGTCATAATTAATTACCTCGTATGTTAGATATGGCTAACATTTCATTAAAAAAAATTTAAATGTTAACTTCATATAACATTTTAAATTAAATTTTATATTTTGTCAATATTTATGATATAATTTTTTTGGTGATATTATGAGTACATTCAGTCCTTCAAGCCAGGATTATCTTGAAGCAATTTTGGAATTGTCAAATAAAGAAAATGAAATACGTTCTATCGATATTGCGCAGATTATGAATGTATCGCGCGCGAGCGTTAACAAAGCAGTCGGCGTACTTAAAAATCTGGGGTATATAACACAAGAAAGATATTCTTCAATTGTACTTACACCTTCAGGAATGCAGGCGGCTTTAGCTGTGCGCGAAAGGCATGATACTTTAAAATATTTTCTTACTAATGTATTGAATGTATCGGAAATAACTTCGGAAGCAGACGCTTGCAAAATGGAACATTCAATCAGCTCAGAAACATTTGAAAAGCTGAAAATATTTTTAAAAAACAGCAATAAATAATTATATATACGGAGTGATTTAATATGGATTTAGCTGTCTGGATTGCGATTTATCTGCCTTTATTTATTTTGTTTGTAATAATACTGCCGCAGCAATACGCAATTAATATAAATAAAAATATAATTTCAAAACATAGAAAAAAGGAAGGTAATAAAATGACAAACGAAATAATAAAAAAATATATCGGTAAAAATGTAAGATTATCAACCGGTTCATACGGAGTAAATGTAGAAGGCACAATAACTGAAATAAATGAAAACTGGATTGAAATAAAAACTAAAAAAGGAACCGAACTTATAAACAGCGAATATCTGCAGAATATTAAAATATTATAAAAGAGCCTTATAAAGGCTCTTTTATATTAATATTTAATTGTAACCTTATGATATATCTTTTTGCCTTTTTTAATAATCAGTTTGCCTTCATCGAAATTATCAAGAGATATTATAACACCCACACTTTCAATCTTATCGCCGTTTACAGCAACCCCTCCCTGGTCTATCAAACGTTTCGCATCACTTTTACTTGAAGCAAGGTTAGCTTCTATCAAAATGCTTATAATATCCATGCCTTTTTCAACTTTATCAAAAGCTATTTCAGTTGTAGGCATGCCGGCATCGTCAGCGCCCTGCCCGAATAGAGCTTCAGCCGCAGACTGAGAGGCTTTGGCTTCTTCTTCTCCGTGTATAATATTTGTGACTTCATAAGCGAGAACTTTTTTTGCTTCATTTATCTCGCTTCCTTTAAGGGCTGCAAGACGGTTTACTTCTTCCATCGGTAAAAAAGTGAGTAATTTTAAGCAATTTTCAACATCGTCATCCCCTACGTTTCTCCAATATTGATAGAATTCATAGGGGGACGTTTTTTCTTTGTCAAGCCACAACGCGCCTTTTTCCGTTTTCCCCATCTTTTTGCCTTCACTGTTTACAAGAAGATTAAAAGTCATACCATACGCTGAGCCCGAGCATTTTCTTCTTATAAGGTCAACGCCTCCAAGAATGTTATTCCACTGGTCATTTCCACCGAATTGCATTGTGCATCCGTAGTTTTTATATAACATTAAAAAGTCGTATGACTGCATTATCATATAATTGAATTCAAGGAATGAAAGTCCATTTTCAAGCCTGTTTTTATAGCATTCGGCTGTAAGCATTTTGTTTACCGAAAAACAAGAACCTATATCACGCAGAAATTCAATATAATTTAAAGGAAGCAGCCAATCGGCATTGTTTACCATTATCGCCTTGTCATCAGAAAAATCCAGGAACTTCTTAAAAACTTCTTTGAACTTTTCCCCGTTTGCCTGAATTTGCTCAAGGGACATCATTTTGCGCATATCGGTCCTGCCAGAGGGGTCTCCTACCATAGTTGTTCCGCCGCCTATTAATGCAATCGGCCTGTGCCCGTAACGCTGCATATAAGCCATAACCATAATTTGTATGAAATGACCTACATGAAGGCTGTCCGCTGTCGGGTCAAAACCTATATAAAATGTTACCTTTTCCTCTTTTAACAGCTGTTTAATTTCTTCCTCGTGCGTAAGTTGTCCAATAAAACCTCTTTGCTGTAATACATCAAAAACACTTTCCTGCATATTTACCTAACCTCTCTTTTTTGTAATAAAAAAGTCCCTTATGCAAAGGGACGAAATTTCCGCGGTACCACCCAATTTGGCTAATTGTATTAGCCCTCTTATAAAAACCCGCTCATAAGCCGTAATTCGCAGATTCAGCGTAAAATGTCTCTCACCAACCGACATCTCTCTATATTACTGCTAAACCGCTACTAATCTCATTCATTGCGATAATCTATTATGAGAGTATATACAAAAACATTTTATTTGTCAATAATATCAATAAATTCAAAATTTATTCGAATATTATTTTTTAAAAGGGTATTATAAATATTGCATGGTAATATATTTATTTTGTGTTACTATTATATAGACATTTAAATTTATTCATAGGGAGATAAATTATGGATGAACATAAAAGATTAAGCAAACGCGCTTTAATAATCATAGTCGTTGCAATAGTTCTTTTAACCAATTTTTTAACATATACGCTTATAACCACGTTCGGCATAAGCTTCGGAGGGAAAAGCGTTATTGTAGTAAATGATTCGTATACCGCAAAGAAAGTCGATAAGCTTTTATATTTATATAAAGAATTAAATGATAACTACCTTCAGCCTTTAGACAAAGACAATCTTTGGGAAAGCGCATATAAAGGCTTGTTTGAAGGAGCCGACGACCAATATACCGTGTATATGGATAAGGCAACTTATGATGAATACAAGCAGGAAGTTACCGGCAAATACGCGGGAATTGGAGTAAGAATAGTTCAGGGGGAAGATAAACTTGTAACTGTTATAGGCGTATTTAAGGATTCTCCGGCTGAAAAAGCGGGGATGCAAGTCGGTGATAAAATAATAGCCATTGATGATAAAGACGCCACATCTATAAGTGTTGATCAGGCTGCATCGTACATGCGCGGAGATGCTGGCACTACGGTTGCCGTAACTGTTTTAAGAGGAACAAAACAAGTGCCAATGACACTTACCCGGGCTGAATTAAATGTAGAAAGCGTAACTGGTGAAATTCTTGATAATAATATCGGCTATATAAACATTTCAGAATTTTCATCAAACGTATCAAGCCAGTTTAACAGTGTACTCAACGGGCAGCTTAAAAAAGGAATAACTTCTTTAATAATTGATTTAAGAAATAATCCGGGCGGAGATGTCGGTGAAACTCTTGCGATAGCGGACAGAATCCTACCCAGCGCTTTGATTATATATACACAGGACAGAATGGGCAAAAAACAGGAATATAGGTCAACTGCAACCCAATCGCTTAATATTCCCGTTGTTGTGCTTATAAATGAATATTCAGCTTCGGCATCCGAGATTTTAGCGGCTGCGTTAAAAGATAATAACGCCGCTACGTTAATAGGGACGACATCTTACGGGAAAGGCATAATACAATCGCTTCAGGGCATGAGCGACGGCAGCGGATATAAGATAACAATAGAACAATATTTCTCGCCCAACGGCGATACAATACACAAAGTAGGCGTAACGCCTAATATGGTTGTAGAGCTTCCAAAGAATGTGACTTATAAATACGGGAAAATCACACAGGGGCAGGATACACAGCTTAACTCCGCCATTAATTACCTTAAAACTAAAAAATAACGGATGATATATGATATATAATTTATGCGCAACATGCACTTTCGGACTTGAAAGCGTTCTTAGAAATGAGATATGGAATTTAGGTTTTAAAGTTGATAATACTTCTGATGGAAAAGTATATTTTAAGACTGATAATTTAGGTATTGCCAAAGCTAATTTATATCTTCGCACTGCCGACAGGGTTTTATTGCTTGTCGGCGAATTTAATGCAGATAGTTTTGATATGCTTTATGATAATACCGCCGCTTTGGAGTTTGAAAAATTTATCCCTGCAGACGGAAAATTTGATATTCATAAAGTAAGCAGTGTAAAATCAACTCTTGCAAGCAAGTCAGATTGCCAGGCAGTTATTAAAAAAGCTGTCGCGGAAAGACTTAAAAAGATGCATTCAGTATCAGATCTTCCGGAGAGCGGAGCGGACTTTTCAATTTACGTTTCAATAAAAAATGATATCGTTCAGATATTAATAAATACTTCGGGACCAGGACTTAACAAGCGGGGATACAGGGCAGTTGGTAACGAAGCGCCGCTTAAAGAAACCCTTGCCGCGGCAATGGTGCTTTTATCGGATTACAGCGCGGAAAAGACGCTTGCGGACGTGATGTGCGGCTCGGGAACTATTTTAATAGAAGCTGCTATGATAATGAAAAACATAGCCCCCGGCATCAACAGAAGTTTCGCATGCGAAAAATGGAATGATGATTTTTTTGAGTGCTTTAAAAGCGCAAGAGAAGAAGCTAAAAGAAATGTTACAGATATAACGCTTAGGATCTTAGGAAGCGATATTGATTATTTCAGCATAAAACAAGCCAAAGAAAACGCTGAAAAAGCAGGTGTGGGTGACTGTATATCTTTTCAAAAACTCGATTTAAAAGATTTTTCATCCAAGAAAAAATGCGGCGTTATAATAAGCAACGCGCCGTACGGCATGAGAACAGGCGGACACGAAGTTCTGCGGACATATAAAGATTTGGGTATTGTATATAGAAATTTAAACGAATGGTCGGCTTTTATTTTATGCGGTCATGAAAATTTCGAAAAAGCTTTCGGGCAAAGAAGCGCAAAAAACCGCAAGCTTTATAACGGCGGAATTAAAACATACTTTTATTCATATTATCCGAAAGACGGCTGCGGAAATGAAAATAAGTGAAGCTTTAAAACAAGGAGTCGATATTTTAAGCAAAGGCAAAAGTGAAATTAATATGCCTTTGCTTGACGCACAAATAATATTATGCCATGTTACTGATAGAGATAAAGCATACCTTATTGCTCACAGCGATGAGATATTAACCGAGCTTGGACGGGATGAATTTTTTGATTATATCAATAAACGTGCTTCAGGCTGCCCTATAGCATATTTAACAGGCAAAAAAGAGTTTATGGGACTTGAGTTTTTTGTCGATGAAAATGTACTTATACCAAGAGACGATACCGAAATTCTTGTAAACTGCGTTTTGGATTTTGCAAAGCAATATAAAAACCCGAAAATATTAAATATCGGCGTTGGCAGCGGATGCATAGAAGTTGCGATTGCTCATTACAACACAGATGCAGAAATAACAGGCATAGAAAAATACGATAGAGCGATTTGTATCGCGCAGAAAAATATTGACAGATATTCACTGGGTGAAAGAATAAGATTAATAAAGTCGGATATGTTTGACGGGCTTGATAATAACGAACATTTTGATATTATATGCTCTAACCCGCCTTATATTACAAAAGATGAAATGGAAAGCTTGAGCATTGACGTTTTAGAATTTGAGCCTTATACTGCGCTTTACGGCGGAGAAGACGGACTTGATTTTTATAAAATCATAGCAAGCCAAGCAAAAGAGTATCTTAACTCAAATGGTCTTATAGCAGTTGAGATAGGATATGCGCAAAAAGAGAGCGTATGCGATATTTTTATAAAAAAGGGATACGAAAATATTACCTGCCATAAAGACTTAAGCGGTTATGACAGGGTTGTAACAGCTCAGTACATAAAATAAAAACAGACTTATGTCTGTTTTTTTATCAGCATTTTACCGCTATCGCTTCTATTTCTACAAGACCGCCTATCGGAAGCGCGGCTACTTGATATGCCGCTCTTGCAGGATAGGATGAAGTAAAATACTCTTTATATACCTTATTTACTTCAACAAAATCGCCTATATCATTTAACAGCACTGTGGTTTTTACCACATCATCATAAGAATATCCTGCTTCTTTTAATATTTCTCCCATATTTTTAAGCGCCTGATGCGCCTGCTCAATAACGCCGCCTTCCACAAGTTTTGATACAGCAGGGTCTATACCCAATTGACCTGAAATATATAGGATATTTTCCGCAAGCACCGCCTGAGAATAAGGTCCCACTGCTTTTGGCGCAAGTTCTGTATTAATTATTTTTTTCATAATTACCTCTTTATATATTTTAATCTCCCGGCATTAGCTTAACTTCTTCAAGCTTTGTAAACTTCAAATCGAGTCGTTTTATACTCGCCACATACTCAAGCATGTCCGCAGTCGTGTAAAGGTGAGTGAATTTCCCGTTTTCCTTTTTGTTGTCCATATTATTGCGTATCAAATATTTTTTAAGTTCTTTAACTTGTCTTTCCGCCGGGTCTATTAATTTAAGCGAAGGATACATGCTTTTTATCTCGTTTTCTATTATAGGAAAATGACTGCATCCAAGTATTAAAGTTTTTACATTTTGTTTATATATAGGGTCAATGCATTCTTTTATAAGCTCATATAAAAGCAAAATGTTTTCCATCTGGCTGTTTATTACTTTAGGAAGCCTGCTTGAATCGTTTGATATAAGCTCAATGTCGGGGTTTATTTTTTCCATCGTATAATCATATACGCCGCTTTTTACAGTCGCTACTGTCGCAATAAGCCCTATTTTTTTGTCTTCCGCTTCTTCCGCCGCCTGCATGCATCCGTATTTTACTATGCTGAAAAGCGGCACAGTCGCTTTAAGGCTTTCTATTTGGGATGATACGGTATTGCACGCTATCGCTATGGCTTTTACATTTTTATATTCCAAAAATTTTATTATTTTATTTGCGTATTCCCTTATTTCCTCATATGTACGGTTGCCGTAAGGCATGCGCAGTGAATCGCCGAAGTATATAATATTTTCATTGGGCAGAATTTTTTGTATTTGTTTCACCGCAGTAAGCCCGCCCACTCCCGAATCCAGAACTCCTATCGCTCTTTGCATATATTGTCTCCTTAATATTATGTATAGATGCTTTTATTATAATACAGATAATTTATTTTTAAAATAAGCATTTTCATAAATAAAATCTACA
>JAAZOI010000147.1 GCA_012797825.1 Eubacteriaceae bacterium
AATATAAAAACAGATGGATCTATTCGGAAGAAAATACGGACACAACTGATAGCAGTTATAATAACTTGTTTACGGACAATGGAGTTATATACATAACCGAGAGAATAACGGATAACTGGTTTTATTTTGAGATGCGCGAGTAGTTTTATTTTTAAAAGTGTGATTAGTTTTAATATTTTGCGCTTGACATAATTCTAATAATTATATTTAATTCATTTAAAGTTTTGTTTATCATCTGAGGCTAAATACATATATGGATATCTTAATAGCGTTTATTGTTTTTATTTGCAGTGTAATATTATGTCTGATAATAAATCAGCCACTTTATTTTGCTTTGGCTGTAGGGCTGATATGTTTTTACATAACGGGTCTGCACAGAGGGTACGGCTCTAAAGAGCTATTTAAAATGATTTATATAGGCGGCAAAAAATCCTTCGTCGTAATAAAAATACTTTTACTTATCGGCTGCCTTACCGCCCTGTGGCGCGCAAGCGGAACTATTGAGTTTTTTGTATATTACGGCATAAAGTTTATTACGCCTCATTTATTTATTATAATCGCATTCGCGCTCCCGCTGGTGCTTTCTTTTCTGCTTGGAACAAGTTTCGGCGTTGTAGGAACAGCGGGGGTTATGATGATGATACTTGCGCGCAGCGGCGGAGTGGACCCTATAGTTTGCGCGGGAGCTGTTATATCGGGAGCTTATTTCGGTGAGCGTTGTTCTGCCGCTTCGTCCGCTGCCTTACTTACCGCTGCAGTTACCGAAGTGGATATTAAACATTTTCTGGCTATAATGCTTAAAACAAGTATTATTCCGACTGCTTTAACGCTTTGCGTATACGCTTTTTTATCTTATCAAAACCCTATAGGCAGTGTAAGCGGTGAAATAACAAACGCGCTAAAAAGCGGCTTTGACCTTTCATGGTATATTATTTTGCCTGCCGTAATTTTAATAGTACTGCCGTGGTTTAAAATTAAAGTATTTTATGCAATAGCGGCAAGTGCGGCAGCGGCTTTTATATTATCCGTATTATTTCAGGGGCAGACGTTTTTAGCGGTGTTAAAAACCTGCATAACGGGATATGCGCCGAGCCTTTCCTCGCTTAACAGTATTTTGTTCGGCGGAGGAATGATCTCGATGATTGCCGTAATTGCAATAGTGTTTTTGTCGAGCGCGTATACGGGTATTTTTGAAAACACGGGCATGATAGACCCTATACAAAAACGATGCAATATATTGGCAAATAAAATCGGACTGTTCGGCGCGCAGATAATAACCTCGGTTTTCGCTTCAGGCGTATTTTGCAATCAGACTATAGGTATAATAATGTCAGCGCAAATGCTTAAAGGCGCGTACAGTGAAAAAGGGACTTCAAAGGAGGAGTTAGCGGCAGATGTGGGATGTTCCGCTATTACAATAGCGGGGGTTATACCGTGGTCTATAGCCGCAACAGTGCCACTTGCAATGCTTGGCGTAGACGCCAATGCTTTAATATACAGCGTATTTTTATACGCAGTGCCGCTTACATATCTTGCTACAAAGAAAATATGGTATAAACGTTAATAATAAATACATAAAAAAATAACCGTTATAAATTATAACGGTTATTTTTAATGCCTGAATGTTCTATGTCCCGATTTTTTATCATAAATTAAAAAAGGGGGACATATGTTAAAGAATATTAAACTTAACACTCAAACGAAGCGTATAGTGCTTGTTTTGTTTATTATGTTTTTAATAGGCATAATAGGGGGATCTTTTGCCGCCAGATATATGACAAACGATCAGGGTCTTAATTTGACAGATTACATAATTAACGATTTGTATACATCAAACCAATATGACACACAAAACATAAGCGGCACAGATCGTCTTATCGCCTACATATTAAATGATTTTAAAACATACGCAGTTACCGCGCTGTTTGCTCTGACTATTTTAGCAGTGCCTTACTGCATGATTCTGTGCACGTATAAAGGTTTTATTATAGGGTTTACTTCCGCGTTTTTAATTAAAATGACTTCTTCCAAAGGAATTTTATTCATTTTGCTTGCCGTCATGCCTCAAAATATAATCAGAATAATTTTGCTGATTTTTTCCTGCGTATTTGTGATAAAATATGCATTACAAAAAAAAGAGTTTTCGCCTGAAAACAGGAAAAAGAACGCATATAAACTTATCACAATTATAATGCTTACGGCGTGTGCAAACATAAGCACAAATTTAATAGAAGCTTTTATAACGCCTGCTCTTATGAAGCTGTTTTCGCTGTATATTATATAGGAGAAATATATGAAAAGAGTTATCTGGATAGTGCTTGACAGTGTGGGAATAGGGTATATGCCCGATTACGAGTATTATCATGACGAAAAAAGCAACACTTTAAAAAATGTCTGCTCAATGGGAAATATAAAGCTAAAAAGTTTACAGAGGCTTGGCATAGGCAATATTGACGGCGTTGACTGCATAGAGCCAAATGACGCTCATCCTTCCGCCGTTATGCGCGCGGGATTTAAAAATATAGGTAAGGACACTATTACAGGGCATTGGGAAATGGCGGGAGTAATACTAAAAGAGCCGTTTAAAACGTATAAAGACGGATTTGATAAAAAGCTTTTGGACGAGCTTTCTAAAAAAATAGGAAGAAAAATTCTGGGCAATAAAGCGGCGTCAGGGACAGTTATTATTAACGAACTCGGGCAGGAAGCAATAAGGACAGGCGGAGTAATAGTATACACCTCGGCCGACAGCGTATTTCAGATAGCGGCGCATGAGGACGTTGTGCCGCTTGAGGAGCTTTATAGCATATGCAAAACCGCAAGGGAAATGTTAGTCGGGGATAATAATGTAGCTCGCGTTATAGCAAGACCTTTTAAGGGCAGCGCCGGAAATTTCGTGCGCACAGAAAACAGAAAA
>JAAZOI010000148.1 GCA_012797825.1 Eubacteriaceae bacterium
GGCGGCATTATTTTT
The DNA here is from genome assembly GCA_012797825.1 of Eubacteriaceae bacterium. Lineage (GTDB taxonomy): Bacteria > Bacillota > Clostridia > Eubacteriales > UBA1433 > UBA1433. The sequence continues at coordinate 16 of JAAZOI010000148.1, forward strand.
TACGGACCTCCCGGCACGGGCAAAACTATGCTTGCAAAAGCGCTTGCGAATGAATCGGGCGTTACGTTTATTTACGCTTCAGGCTCTGAATTCGTTGAAAAGTATGTGGGCATAGGCGCAAGCAGAATAAGAAATCTGTTTGAAAAAGCCCGCAGCCAAAAACCGTGCATTATATTTATAGACGAGATTGACTCTATAGGCGCAAGAAGAAACTCCGATAACAACAGTGAGCGCGATCAGACGCTTAACCAGCTGCTCATAGAGCTTGACGGCTTTCATACTGACAGGGACGTTACGTTTATCGCGGCTACGAACAGGATAGATATTTTGGATGAAGCCCTGCTTCGCCCGGGCAGATTTGACAAGCATATTTACATTTCTATTCCTTCCGTAAACGCGCGAGAAAAGATATTAAAAGAACATCTTAAAAATAAACCTGTCGCAAAAGGAATTGACTTAGTGTCAGTCGCTTTAAAAATGCACGGAATGAGCGGAGCGCATATCGCAAGCGTAGTAAATGAGGCGGCTTTGATATGCGTAAAAACCAACTGCCATGAGATATCAACAAGAGAACTTGACGAGGCTATAATAAAAGTAATAGCAGGCCTAAAAAATAAAAGCATGATACTAAGTGACAATGAAAGGCAAAGGGTTGCCTATCACGAAGCGGCTCACGCTGTTGTTACCTACGAAAAAGGTTACGGAAAAGTGAACAGAATTTCCATACTGCCGCACGGCAAAGCGTTGGGGTTTGTGCTAAACGCCGCCGACGAAGAGCGATATTTAATGACAAAAAGCGAACTTATGAATAAGATATGCATACTGCTCGGCGGAAGATGCGCCGAGGAGCTTATATATAATGACGTGTCTACAGGGGCGGAAAACGACTTGGAAGAAGCCAACAAGCTTGCCGAGGCAATGGTGTGCAGTTACGGTATGAGTAATTTTAAAAATAAAACTTTCGAGCGAAAAATAGATTTTTCATGCGCCGATTTGATAAATGAAGAAATTGGGCTAATATTAAATACTTGTTATGAAAACTGCAAGAAACTGCTGAACACAAATATGCCGCTTGTATACGCTGTCGCTGATGTTTTGTTTAAAAAAGAGATTATATATGCAAATGAATTTTACGACATAATGGATTCCTGTAAAAAAGCTCAATAGAATTATTTCCTGATTAAACAATAAAAAATGCAAAACTTAGTTTTGCATTTTTTATTTCTACATTTTTGTTTCTCTCGGCTCGAAAGTGCTGCAGCGTGTTTGTGTTGATGACTCAACTTTTCTGTCGCCGTTTGATTTTACTTCAATGCTGTCTGCGCTGCATTTTTTACTTTCGTTATAGCTGCATTCTTCACACATGCATTTAATATCTGACATAAGGCTATCTCCTTTTTATTATTTGCATTTATTATTTTCCATTTAACGTTAATTTTATTCTTTTATTTACTTATTATATAAGCTATGATCTTCAAAAACAAAAAAGCTATTCAGAAATAGCTCTTTGCACTAAGTTATTTAATTGTATAATTAACTGCTAATATAAAGATAATATCTCATCTTTTTCTTTAAATGAAGATAATTTGCCTTCGTATTCAAAAACCGCTCCGGTCGGGAGAACCCTGGGCTGATCGCCGTCGGTTGTGGCTATGTAGAATGTTTTGCATTCGCGTAAAAATTCCAGCTCTCTTTTCATAGTCTATTCTCCAAAATATACTGCTTATATCATATTTAATATTATGTTCAATTATATTAGGGTCTGCAAGCGGATTAAACATGTTTTGCCTCTAATTCAAGCCCGCAAACGGCAAACCGAAGATATACATAGTAATAATTACTAAAGCACACGAGA
>JAAZOI010000149.1 GCA_012797825.1 Eubacteriaceae bacterium
CACTCTTCGATCGGTGGTGAGGTCCCTGCCAATTACTACAGAACTAGTCAACCGCTCACCCAAGTGAGCTGAAAAATCAGGAAAGGAAATTACTTGTCAGGCCAGAAATCGTGTCTTGACAAAGGGGGGCATTACAAATTACGATTAACATTAAATCCCAGTTTGAATTAAAAAAGGAAATGTCTATATTTAAACCTCGAGCAAAAACATCAATAAGTACAGCAAACATCATAAACCGAGCTGTATATGAATCCGCTTTATATACAACCGCTTTTGTGCGCTCATCAACTTTTCCATAGAAAGGCTTATCTTCACCGCTATCATTCTTTTTATTAATAATCATTATATTACCTCCTCAAGATAAAATAATTCTTCAAAACTTTTTTGCAGGCAATTTGATATAATTAACGCAAGTTTAGCCGTCGGGCAATATTGCCCTGTTTCAATGTAGCCTATTGTTTGTCTTGAAACTCCTGCCATATTAGCCAGTTGTTCTTGCGATAAATTCATCTCTGCACGTGCGATTTTTATTCTGTTTTTGAGTTTAATCTTTTCATTCAAGAAAACACCCCCATTTAATTATAAAATAGCATATAATTATATATATGTCAAGTATGCTTTGCATTTTGTTATGTATACGTTGCATTTTCGTAAAATTATATATTGGTTTAGATGTCTTTATATTATTTTTTCTTTTAATTGCACTAAATAAAATATATAATATTGTTTTAGTAATAAACAGGAGATTATTATGTATTTAATTGCAGGCCTTGGAAATCCCGGAAGACAATACGCGCTTACTCGACACAATATTGGGTTTGAAGTCATTGATTACTTAGTTGACGAATTAAAGCTCGGCAGTAAAAAAATAAAATTTAACGGCGAATATTATACTCATACAATAAGCGGCGAGAAAATAATTTTCTTAAAACCTCTTACTTATATGAATTTTAGCGGAGAATGCGTAAAGGCATATGTAGACTATTTCGACATAGAAACTGATAAAATTATGATAATATATGATGATACTTCATTTGATACAGCAGCTGTGCGTGTAAAAAAATCAGGCAGCAGCGCAGGGCATAAAGGCATGGAAGATATTATTTTAAACCTTAACAGTGAAGATATCCCCCGCATACGAATAGGAATCGGACAAGCGGAATATGACATAAAAAATCATGTGCTATCAAGATTTTCTGAACAAGAAATACCGCTTATGCAGCAAGCGGTAAAAACAGCGGCTAAGGCGGTATTATTGTTTATAGAAAAAGATGTTAATACGGCGATGAATTTAATAAATAAAAAAACGAAAAGCAAAGATACAAATAAACCGAACGAAAATGAATAATGAGTTTAATGAAATTCTAAAACAAGACAGCTCGCTTAACAACATATTGCAAAACGTAAAACAAAAGCGCTCTATTAATATAAGCGGAATGGAAGATGCCTTTAAGAGCGTTTTTTTATCGTTTCTTTCAAACAATATTAAATCAAATATTATTTATATAACATCTAATGATTTCTCAGCAAAAAAAATGTTAGGCAGTTTTAAA
>JAAZOI010000150.1 GCA_012797825.1 Eubacteriaceae bacterium
ACTATTTCGCCGTTTAATAATATATCTAGTTTTACAAGTTCGCTTTTTTTATAATTCTTTATAGAATAGTCCAGCGACGCGTACCCTTTAGTGCGTGATTTCAAAGCGTCAAAAAAGTCATATATTATCTCATTAAGCGGAAGCTCATACTCAAGCACTACCCTGTTTTCTTCCAAGTAGTTCATTCCCACATATATGCCTCTGCGCGATTGACACAGTTCCATTATGCTTCCTACATACTCAGTAGGCAGCATCATAGTCGCCTGCGCTATTGGCTCTTCCATATATTCAATTTTTACAGCCGGCGGCATATTGGTAGGGTTGTCTACATCAATCACAGTCCCGTCAGTCAGAGCCACATGATACACAACGCTCGGAACAGTCGCGACAATGTCAAGGTTAAATTCCCTCTCAAGCCTTTGCTGTATTATTTCCATGTGCAGTAGCCCCAAAAAGCCGCAGCGGAAGCCAAATCCCAATACCGCGGAAGTATCCGGCTGATATAGTAATGACGCATCGTTTAAATTAAGCTTTCCCAAAGCGTCTTTTAAATCCTCGTAATTGTTTCCGTCAACGGGATATATTCCGCAGTAAACCATGGAATTAACTTTTTTGTATCCCGGAAGCGCCGCTTTAGCCGGATTTTTCTCAAGCGTTATGGTATCGCCCACGGATGTGTCGCCGATATTTTTAATGCTTGCTGTAAGATATCCTACCTCGCCTGCGCTTAATTTTGCGACAGGATGAAGGCCGTTTTGGAAAAGCCCTATTTCATCAACTTCAAAGCATTTTCCGTTCGACATCATTTTAATTTTATCTTTCACACTTACCTGACCGTCCATTACTCTTATAGATACTATTACTCCTCTGTAGCTGTCATAATACGAATCGAATATAAGTGCTTTAAGCGGGGCATCAGCATCCCCTTTCGGAGGCGGCACGCGCTTAACTATAGCTTCTAAAACGTCTTTTATATTAAGTCCTTCTTTTGCGCTGATTTGAGGCGCGTCCTCTGTGTCAAGCCCTATAACATCCTCTATTTCTTTTAGAACTCTTTCGGGTTCCGCGCTTATAAGATCAATCTTATTTAAAACAGGTATAATCTCAAGGTCATTTTCAAGAGCCAGATACACGTTGGCAAGCGTCTGCGCCTCTACTCCCTGTGTTGCGTCCACTACAAGCACCGCTCCTTCGCATGCGGCCAGCGAACGCGAAACTTCATACGTAAAATCAACGTGCCCGGGAGGATCTATTAAATTCAGGTAATATTCGCACCCGTCATCTGCTTTGTAAGTAAGCCTTACTGTCTGGAGTTTTATCGTAATCCCTCTTTCCCGCTCAAGTTCCATATTGTCAAGCACCTGGGCTACCATATCCCTTTGCGCTATAAGGCCGGTATACTCTATAAGCCTGTCCGCAAGGGTGCTCTTGCCGTGATCTATGTGTGCAATAATGCTGAAGTTTCTTATCCTGCTTTGAATGTCAGACATACTTTCTCCTAATACATAAACAATTTTTGGATTATTATATCAAAATATCAGCGCGTAAACAATTTATAATTGCATTCTTCATATTAATTAATATATATATCCGTTATCTGTAACAATATTATTTTATATCTGCAGGCTAAAAAATTTGTAATTATTTGTATAATTAATTGCTAATTTTTTGTATATTGTAAAACTAAAACTAAATGATATAATATAAAAAAAATAAAGCCTATAAAATACATAAGGATGAATAAATTGAAAATTAATATCTTAAAAAAAGATTACGAGCAAAAAACAGAATTAAAGAATAATCAATTTCCGTTAATCAGCATAAAGGGCATCAACTTCCAACCGGGCACAGAAGCATATTTTGATATATCACGTACAAAATCAATTCTAGCTTTGGAAAACGCTATGGAAGGCAGCCGAATGTTGTTTTTAAGCACGCAGTACGAAAGCGAAGTCGAGCTTCCGGAAGAAAAGGATATCCGTCCTTTCGGAGTATATGCGAAAATTAAGCAAATGGGCAAATTGCACGGTAATTTAGTGCGCGTGATGGTAGACATAACCGAGCGCGGCAAAATCGACCGTTACATACAAACGGAGCCGTACTTTGTAGTTGAGGCTTCCGTAATCAGCAACGATTACGAACAATCTGAAGAAACAAACGTCAGCATGAGAATATCAAAGAAATTATTTGCAGAATACGCTCAGATAAAAGGCAATCTCATTTCAAAAGAAACAGTGCTTAAAATACAGACAACAAAAAACGCGCACGATCTTATTGATTTGGTTTGCGCCAATATACCGTTTGAAGATGAAGACGCGCAGACGCTGCTTGGTGAAGAAGACGTAAACAAACGTCTTGAAATGCTGAACGAGAAAATATCAAAAGAAATTAATCTTTTAAACCTCGAACTCAAAATTATGCGCAAAGTTAAAACAAGCCTTGACGAAATGCAGAAATCGGCTTTTATAAACGAACAGATAAGAGTTTTGCAGGAAGAACTCGGCGAGAGAAATCCTGATAATATTTCGGAAGATTACCGAAAAAAACTTGCTGAACTTAATTTATCTGAAGATATTACGCAAAAAGTGGAAAAAGAAATAAACCGCCTTGAAATGATACCGCTCGGCTCATCCGAAGCAGGCGTTATTCAGACATATATTGAAACAATTCTTGAACTTCCCTGGAACACCTCCACTGCAGAATTGTCTGATATTAAACAGGCAAAAGAAATTCTGCAGTCCGAGCATTACGCGATGGAAAAAGTAAAGGAAAGGGTGCTTGAATACCTCTCGGTCATAACTCTTGCTAAATCGCTTAAGAGCCCTATTCTTTGCCTTGTTGGCCCTCCGGGCGTAGGCAAAACATCAATAGCGAAATCCATTGCGCACGCTACGGGAAGAAAATACATACGAATGAGTCTTGGCGGTATGCGCGATGAAGCTGAAATAAGAGGCCACAGACGTACATACATAGGCTCAATGCCGGGAAGAATATTAACGACAATAAAACAGGCAGGTTCAAACAATCCGCTGTTTTTGCTTGACGAAATAGATAAGCTTTCAAAAGATTTTAGAGGCGACCCTGCGTCAGCCCTGCTGGAAGCGCTTGATCCCGAACAGAACTCAACGTTTACGGACAATTATCTGGAAATACCGTTTGATTTGTCCAATGTAATGTTCGTAACAACTGCGAATACAGTATCAACTATTCCAGAACCGCTTCTTGACAGAATGGAAGTAATAGAGGTTGACGGATACATTGCGGAAGAAAAATTCCATATAGCAAGACAGTTCTTAATTTCAAAACAGATAAAACAGCACGGGCTTACCGATGCTCAGCTTGTTATAGATGACGAAGCCGTTAACGATATAATAAACAAATACACATCAGAATCAGGCGTTCGCGAACTTGACAGAA
>JAAZOI010000151.1 GCA_012797825.1 Eubacteriaceae bacterium
TATGGTCATATATACTTGTAGTTGGTATAGGTCTTAATTTTACCGCAACATTTTTAAACGGCGGTAAAATGCCAATACTTCAATCCGCGCTTGATATGGCAAGAATAACGGATAACGGCCAACTGTATTTATCATATTTCGGTGCAACAAACCAGCTTACAATAACAAATCCGTACGTTATGAGTCTTTGTAAAATAATGGGTATCCCTATGGGCGTTACGGGACTGCCAATAAGTGCGGGAGATATTATTATAGCAGTAAGCATGTTTTTCATTATTCAGAAAATGATGGTCGTTCCTCAGGCAAGAAAAGCCACTCCTCAAGAAAGACTTGCTTATACAGATCAGCTTAAGTATACAAGCGAATTTAATCTTGATGAAATTGCAAAAGCCGCAAAAGAGCATCAAGATGATTTTGCACCGCAAATACCTGAAAATTTAAATAAAACGAACAAATTGGGCGATACTCAAAATGTTTTACAAGAGACAAATAAAAATATCTATGACGATAATATGCTTTTAGCCGATGATATAACCGATAAGAAGAAAGACAATATCGAATTGGCTTTCGATGATGAACTTGAAAACGCAGGCGCCGATTTGTCTGATGATGATGAATTCGACAGCTTTTTACAGAAGCTTGACAATATAAACAAAAAAGAAGACGAAAAGGATGTTTTTGATTCTTATAAAGAAGAAGATGCCGCCGAAGAAGAGCCGGATATTTTTGATAAATTAGTTTCGGAACCTGAAGTTGAGGCTAAAGAACCTGTTTTTGCCGAACCCGAACAAGAACCCGAAATAGAACCTGAAGCAGAAAAAGAAAATATTGCAAAGCTTCTTGATGATTTAGAACCTGCTATTAATAATACGCAAATCGAAGATCAAATATCGGACGACGATTTAGAGCTTGTTGATGACGAAGAAATACAAAATATAGTATCGGAATTGATAAACAACGATGATATTGCTATAAATGATTATGAAGATGACGAGCTAACCCAGCAAAAATCTGACAATGCAGACGAAATGCTCAATTATATGCTTAACATATTTGACAAACATAAAAAAACACAAACTCAGGCTGACGAAATAAACCAAGATGAAGATGAGGAAATAATATCCGAAAGTATTCCAAAAAGGGTGGATAGCGAAAATTATGTCTCAAAACCAAAAATAGATTTGTTTGATGATATAAGAAATGAATATGATAAAAATCAGCAAAACGCAACATATTCAAACGACGATATCGATACGACGAATCCGTTTGTAATTGAAAACGGAAGGATTATTGAAAACCCGAATTACAAATTCAGAAAAAGCAATGAAGCTGAACCAAAGAAAAAAGAGCAGGAAATAGACGAAGAACCCGTAATTGCTTTTGACAGCACTCAAAACTTGGAATTCATAAGAAAAGAAATCTTTTCGGAACTAAAAAAACAGGAAGACGCGGCAAGCGGCTCTCCGTTTAAATCTGCGCAAAACAGAAACGATAATATTGATTCGACGCAAAATGAAAATGTCGATACGACAAGCAAGTCAGATGAATCTGAGTTATCGGAAAAAAGCGGCACAAAAGATGCGTACGAGAGAGTCGAGTTTGAAATTGATGGGAAAACAATGTATGTCTGGATTAAAAAATAATAAATATTAAAGGCTCAAAGAGCCTTTTTTTATTTAATTTTAAAATACTTATGTTATAATAATTTATTAAATCTTTATGGTTTAGGAGGATACAGAGTGGGACTATTTTCAAAGATAACTCAAGGCATGTAAAAAGGCCAGATAGATAAATACTTTAAACGCGTAGCGCAAATTGAGGCTCTTTACGATCAAACATCTGCTATGTCAGATGAAGAGCTGAGAAATAAAACATTAGAATTTAAAAAAAGATTATCAAACGGCGAAACCGAAGA
>JAAZOI010000152.1 GCA_012797825.1 Eubacteriaceae bacterium
AGCGGAAAAAACAGGAATTATAAAAAAATTAGCACAATTAATAACGCCTATATTCAAGCATTTATTCCCTGCGGTTAAAAAGAACATAAAAGCTATGGAATATATTCTTCTTAATATATCGGCTAATTTATTCGGACTTGGCAATGCCGCAGCGCCTTTTGGGCTCGCGGCCATGAAAGAGTTAAAACAAATGAATGATAAGTCTTTAAATAACGATGTTATGGATGATACTATTATGTTTGTTGTTTTAAATACTACGTCACTTCAGTTGATGCCTCTTAGCGTAATATCTTTAAGAGCAATATACGGCTCAAATAATCCGGCCGAAATAATAATACCTACGCTTGTTGCAACATTTGCCACAACAATAATAGGAATATTGCTTGTAAAGTCAATTCAGGCATGGAGAAAAATGAAATGTCGGAAATAATTATGCTGGTATTTATTGCAGCAATTATTATATATGGGATAAAATGCAAAGTGCCAATATATGAGACGTTTATTGAAGGGGCAAAAAGCGGGCTCTCTATTATAGGGACGGTCTTTCCATATATACTCGCAATATTATGCGCTATAAGCATATTTAAAAATTCCGGTTTAATGGGATATTTAGTTAATTTATTAAAACCTGTTTTTAATATAATAGGCTTTCCCGCAGAAGCTATTCCTTTATCTATTATAAAAATGATATCAGGCTCTGGTGCAAATGCCATACTTATGGATACATTAATTACATACCATCCCGATTCGTTTATAGGAAGGTTATCATCAGTAATTGCAGGCTCAAACGAGACAACAATTTATATCATTGCTCTTTATTTCGGAAGTGTAAACATAAAAAAAACACAGTACGCCTTACCTGTGGCTTTATCATGTGATATTATAGGAATGATAATATCTTTATTAGTCTGTAAAATATTTTTCGGATAAAATAATTTTATAGCATATGCCAATAATATTATGAAATAAATTTTATAAGCAGAGAAAATAATGGCTGAATTAGATAATAAGATAAACAGAGTTCATTTATTAGATGAGATAAGGGGCATATTAATTATTTACATTGTCTGGTATCACTTGATGTTTGACTTAACGGAAGTATTCGGATTAAATATTGCATGGGTATATTCTGATACTATGGAATATGTAAGGATTGCCGCTGTATGCATGTTTATTTTAATATCAGGGATATCATGCAATTATTCTAAAAGCAATGTTAACAGAGGCATAAAGACATTTTTATGGGGAGTTGTTATTACTTTTGTTACTTTGCTTGTTATGCCCGAGCAGATAATAATATTCGGCATCCTGCATTTTTTCGGACTTGCCATGATAATAGGCGGCCTGCTTTTTGATAAGATAAAAAAAATTCCCGCAAAAACAGGAATTATAATAAGTTTTATTTTATTTTTACTGACTTATAATTTATTTAACGGATATATAGGAATGTTTGGTTATGAAATAGCGCTTCCGCAGTTTTTAACAAATAAATATTTTTTATTTCCTATAGGGTTTAAGTGCGAAGGAATATTTTCTGCCGATTATTATCCTATATTTCCATGGATTTTTATGTTTTTCTTAGGAATTTTTACGGGAAGGCTTATAAAACAAAATAAGGCACCAGTATTTTTTTATAAATCGCATTATAAGCCGCTTGCAAAAATAGGACAGAAAACATTGTTAATTTATCTTATACATCAGCCGATTTTAGTATTAATACTTTATTTATATTTTTCTATAAAATAGTTTTTTTATATATGCCCAAAACTATTCTTTTTTAGTTTTCGTCAATCGGTTTTTGAGTTCCGTATAGTACGTCTCTTGCCGTTTCATAATCTTTTTCAGAAACATAAATATCGGCGTCAAAATATGAACTGCCCATAAGAATTCTTATAAATCCTCCGCTAAGGTCGTCCCTGATATATATAGGTATATCATACGAACTTAACAGAGACTGTATGATATCAAGCTGTATCTGATCGTTCACTGTAATTAGCAATGTTTCACCCTGAATTTTTTTGTCTTTTTTATGCCACATAGTAACCTCTCAATTATTATTTAAGCTGTCATACAATTCTTTTCTGTTTATACCAGTTTGCAGGCAGACTTTTTTTATAGCAGCAGTTTTTTTATCACCGTTTTTTATATATTGCTCAACAAGTTTTTTTGCTTCTGAAATATCTGTAGTATTATCTTTTTTTGCTTGATTATCATTGCCTTGCATTACTATAACAAATTCGCCTTTATGTTCTCTTTCTGTAAAAGCATTTAACAGTTCCGAAGCTTTTCCCCTCAGAACTTCTTCATGAAGTTTTGTAAGCTCCCTTATTAGAGCTATGTTTCTTTCATGCAATATTTTAAAAATAATTTCAAGAGTATTCTTTATGCGAAAAGGGGATTCATAAAAAATACTTGTTTGCTTGCTTTCTGATATTGAAGAAAGCAATTCTTCTTTTTCTTTTATTTTCTTTGGTATAAAGCCATAAAAGGTAAAAGATGACGCAGAAATACCAGATATAGCAAGAGCCGATATAACCGCATTGGCTCCGGGGGTGATGCTTACTTTTATATTATTATTGATACATGCCTTAACGATTGCCTCGCCGGGATCGCATATGCCGGGAGTACCCGCATCGGAAATAAGCGCTACATTTTTGCCTTCAAGCAGCATTGAAATGATACTATCGCATCTTTGAGTTTCGTTGAACTTGTGAAGGCTTATCATCGGCGTATTAATATCGTATGCTTTCAGCAGTTTGCCGCTGTGGCGGGTGTCTTCGGCGGCAATAATATCAGCGCTTTTGAGCTGATCTATTGCTCTTAAAGTTATATCATTCAAATTCCCTATAGGGGTAGCAACCAGAGTAAATATTCCCGGTGTATTCATATAAATATCCTTAAAAATTCTTTTATTATAAAAAATATTCATTCAGTTTGATGCGGAATAAATACATATTTCCCACACTAAATATGAAAAATATGTCGAATTATTTCCCGAGAAATAATTTCATGTAAATAAAAAGAGTATTGACAAAAAGCAATACTCTTTATAATTTCTACATAATAGGATCCAAAATAATCGTATTATTTCTGTCAGGTCCTACAGATACTATCGATATTTTAACGCCGATAAGTTCTTGCAGACGGGCAACATAAGCTTTTGCATTTTTCGGCAATTGTTCATAATTGTTAAAAGCCGTTATATCTTCATCCCAGCCGTCAAGTTCTTCATAGCAAGGCACGCACTTTTCAAGGTCAGAAAGAGATGCGGGGAAATAATCTATTTTTTTACCGTTTAATTCGTAATGTGTGCATACTTTAATTTTTTTAATGCCTGTAAGAGTGTCAAGTTTCGTAAGAGCGATATGTGTAAGACCGCTTAACTGCACCGAGTATCTAACAACTGCAGAATCAAACCATCCGCATCTTCTGGGACGACCGGTTGTAGTGCCGAATTCATGTCCTTGCTTACGCAAAAATTCTCCCATTTCATCGTTTAACTCAGTAGGGAAAGGACCTTCTCCTACGCGTGTTGTGTAAGCCTTAGTAATTCCCAATATGTTTTCGATAAATTTGGGGCAGACGCCTGTTCCTATTGATACGCCGCCTGATGTGGGATGTGATGAAGTTACATAAGGGTATGTTCCAAAATCAATGTCCAGCATTGCACCTTGCGCGCCTTCAAATACAATTTTCTTATTTTCTTTTATTAATCTGTTAATTTCTGTTGATACATCGCATACATAGGGTTTTATCAGATCCGCATATTCCAAAAGGTTTGAATATATATCTTTTGCATTAAGCGCGTCAACATTATATATTTTTGTAAGCAGTAAATTAACATATTCTACATTCACTGATATTTTTTCCCACAATAAGTCTTTATCAAGAAGATCGCATACTCTTATTCCGCTGCGGTTTACTTTATCGGCATAAGCCGGACCAATGCCTTTTTTTGTTGTACCAATTTTGTTTTCACACAATCGCTCTTCGTTGAGTTCATCAAGCAACTTATGATACGGGGTTACTATATGAGCTCTGTCACTGATATGAAGATAGGAAATATCAAGGCCGTTATCGCTTAGACTTTTCATTTCCTCAAATAAAGCAACAGTGTCAATAACCATACCGTTGCCGATGTATGAAGGAGTTGAGCATATAATTCCTGAAGGAACCATATGAAGTTTATATACATTATTGCCCACAATTACAGTGTGACCCGCATTGTTGCCTCCCTGATAACGCAC
>JAAZOI010000153.1 GCA_012797825.1 Eubacteriaceae bacterium
CACAGCCCATATTGAAAAGTAAACGGCTAAAACAGTAACCGCGAAAGCAGCCGCAATAGGAAGCCAGAACGGTATTCCGCAAATTGCAAGCACAATCCATAAAGTTTTATTGCTCGCCTTATCCCGGCTCTGTTTAACCTTTTTGCCTATCAAAGTAGTTATAGGCAGATCTGCCCTGATTTCTTTCGCGATAGTATCAATATCGCCCAGGCGCGATACCGCTTCTTCTTCGCTCATGCCGTCTTCCATTCTGTCATCTATGCTTTCTGTGTAAAAGCTCAGCGTTTTTTCCACTTCGCTGTAAGGCATATCCGAAATTTTATTTTTAAGTTCTTTTAAAATTCGGCTTTATTCATGTTTTTCCTCCTTGATAAATTGATAAACTTCCATAACCTCTTGCCACTCTGTAATAAATTCGTCAATCCGATCTTTGCCGCTGTTTGTTATCTTGTAATACTTTCTCAGCCGCCCTGCATGTTCTTGCGAATAAACGGAAAGCATATCGGCCGACTCAAGCCTTTTTAAGATTGGGTAAAGAGTGGATTCCGAAATTTCGATATGCGGAGAAATGTCTTTTATAAGTTGATAGCCGTATGAATCCCCCACGGTTAAAACTTTTAAGACGCATATTTCAATAAGTCCTCGTTTTAATTGTATATCCACATCAACACCTCCTATCGTGTAATAATATACAACGCATAGTATTATTTGTCAAGTAGTATTTATAAAATAAATAAAATAATTTTGCTTAGAATAATTATTGTTATTTTTATAAATCTCTGATTTATAACTTTGAATTAAAAACAAATATCGGCTATATGAGCCTTACTGTTAAGCTCTGCGCTGTTTATAAAATTGTTGTTGACAAAACTACTACTGCGTGATACTATATAGCAGTAATAAGTAATACATATTAGCAAGGAGTGATTACGCTGGAAAATTTAACGGAAATGCTTAAAGGCGTGCTTGAGGGCTGCGTTCTTGAAATAATAAGCCGCGATGAAACTTACGGATACGAAATAACGCGCAAGCTGAACGCGCTGGGTTTTTCGGATGTTGTGGAAGGAACTGTATATACCATCTTGGTGCGCCTTGAGCGAAACAATCTGGTAGAGACAGTCAAAAAGCCCTCCGAGCTCGGGCCTGCGCGAAAATTCTTCATACTCAACGACGCAGGGCGCGAAGAACTGCAAAAATTCTGGGAAAAATGGGCTTTCCTATCATCAAAAATTAATGAATTAAAGGAGAGAATATAATGGATTTTTTAGATAAAATAACAGGCGCTGACATTACTAAAGAATATAAAACATTTCAGTCTCGTGCAAAAAAACTGCCCGCAGATTATCAGAAGGCTTGGGAGGAAATTCAGGCCAATCTTTGGCTGCACTCAGATTTAACAGGCCGAAACGTAATGCCTATACTTGACGGCGTGCTCGGTCTGCTCGAAGAAGCGGTATCTGACGGACAAAACGTATACGAAGTTTTAGGCGATGATATAAAAGGCTTCTGTTCCGCTCTTGCAGGGCAGGAAGGCGCAAAATCTTATAGAGATAAATGGCGCGAGCAGCTCAATAATAATATCGCCAAAAAATTAGACAAATAGGAGGATAAAATGAGCATACAAAATATGATAGAAGGCAAAAAGCAGTGGCGTGCACTGATGGTGCGGGTTAAAGCGCTTCCTGCGGATTATCAGATAGTATATAAAGAAATTCAAAAATACCTTTTTAAAGTAGGACCGGTTGAACTAACTGAAGGAACGGATTTACTCGCAGGGATTGTTGACCTTTTCGAAGAAGGCGCTGTATTAAAAAAAGGCGTACTTGAAATAACGGGCAGAGATGTAGCGGCATTCTGCGATGACTTAATAAAAGACAGTAAAACTTACGCTGATGCATATTTGGAAACCGCCAATAAAGAAGTCGCCAAAGCCATAAAAAAACATGCGGATAAAACAAAGTAAAGGAGGAGCAATCAATGTCTGAATTTTTTGATAATTATTTGAACGTAAAAAAAATTATTGAGAGTAAGCGCGAATACAAACAACAGATGGCAAGGGTGGAGGCTCTACCAAAAGACTATCAATACGTATTTAAAAAAATACAGGGACACATGTGGAATTTTGCGGCAGGAGACGGTTATGACATGCTGAAGATTCATTATGAATTGATAGATTTGTTTGAAGCAGGTGCGGCGGAAGGTAAACAAGTTTTGGAAATCACTGGTAAGGACGTAGCGGCATTCTGCGATGAACTTCTGCGCAACGCCAGAACGTATACGGAAAACTGGCGCGAGAAGCTTAACCGCGACATAATGAAGGAATTCGGAAAGGAGAACGATTAAAAATGACAGAAACTGCAATTCAAGTAAAGGATTTAAGAAAGTCTTTCAAAGACACGGATGTTTTAAAAGGCGTAGATTTGGAAGTCGAAAAAGGCAGTATCTTCGCCCTGCTCGGTTCCAACGGAGCGGGCAAAACAACAATAGTCAACATTTTATCAACGCTTTTAAAATCTGACGGCGGAAGCGCGAGCGTATGCGGCTATGATGTATCCGTCCAGCCCGAAAAAGTGCGGGAAAACATCAGCCTTACAGGGCAGTTCGCCGCCGTGGACGGCATTCTTACCGGGCGGGAAAACCTTATACTTATAGCAAAGATGCGCGGCATTAAAAATCCAACGCTAACCGCCGATAACATGCTTATGCGTTTCGGTCTTTCCGATGCCGCAAACAAACGCGTAGGTGCTTACTCCGGCGGCATGGTACGCAGGCTCGATATAGCCATGAGCCTTATAGGAAACCCTTCAGTCATTTTCCTCGACGAGCCCACTACAGGGCTTGATCCGCAAAGGCAGGCTTGAAGTCTGGAAAACTGTCAAAGAGCTTGCGCACAGCGGCGTTACAATACTGCTTACAACGCAGTATCTTGAGGAAGCCGAACAGCTTGCCGACAGAGTGGCAATTTTGCACGGCGGTAAAATAATCGTAAGCGGAACGCTTTGCGAACTTAAAAAGCTGTTTCCGCCCGCTAAA
>JAAZOI010000154.1 GCA_012797825.1 Eubacteriaceae bacterium
CCCGCCGAGATTGCCGATAAACGTTGTCATGCCTGTAAGCGTTCCGAATTCTTTTTCTTCAAACCATGAGGCCTGAATTTTAAGAATAGATAAAAATATAACGCTCGCTCCCAGCCCTACAAGTATTCTTGCGGCTATAATCAAATTAAAACTGGGCGACAATCCGAAGAATATTGAACCCAGCGCCATTAAAATACAGCCAATAACCGATGTTTTTCTTGCTCCTAAAGTGTCTGCAAGAATACCTACGGGAATCTGCATTAACGCGTAAGGATAAAAGTACGCGGAATTTAAGTTCGCATATTGCATTGCCGTCATTCCGAATGCTTCCTGCAGATTTATTTTAACTACAGCAGGTGACAGCCTATGAAAAAATACAAAAAAATATGCCAGTATTAATAAGGCAAATACAAACCATCTGTATGTATAAGCTTTGTTTTTTACTTTGTCCATTTAAATTTTTCCTCCTAAATATACTGAACAGACAAATTATAATAAAGTAATTAAACTTTGTAAATAGAAATGTATTTATTTAGTATATTTATATACTCATTATTTTAAAATCCTTTTTATTTTTTATTGCAATTCTGCATAATTGTGTTAAAATATTAACTGGGATAATAAAAACGTTATTGTGCATAATTTATTATGTTTTTTAAAAGCATTTTAAATAATTTTTTGAAATAATTAATTAATTTAAAAACAATTTTTTTCTTAATTTCGACCACTATTTATAAATTTTTTATATAAACAATGTGGAAAAGAAACGGAGGAGATTACATGAGCAAAGTAATTGTTAGCAAAGACAAATGCAAACAATGCGGGTATTGTGTTAAACATTGCCCAAAGCAAGCGATCAGTTTTTCGGCTGATTTTAATTCTTCCGGTTTCAAATATGCTGTAGTTGACGACTCAAAGTGTATCGCATGCGGAATGTGTTACACAACATGTCCGGACGGCGTATTTGAAATAACGGAATAAAGGAGGTACTACTATGGGAGATATGGTAAAAGGAAATATAGCCATGGGTGAAGCTGCCATCAGAGCTGGCATGCATATTTACTGCGGCTATCCAATCACACCTTCATCTGAAGTTATGGAATACTTGTCATGGCGCGCTCAAGAAGCAGGCAGACAGTTTATTCAAGCAGCTAATGAAGGAGAAGCTATGTACATGGTATATGGCGCTGCATCTATTGGCTCCAGAGTACTAACGGCATCTTCAGGTCTTGGTATTTCATTAAAGCAAGAAGGCGTAACCTATATGGCTGCTGCCGATTATCCTGCTGTAATGATCAATGTTTGCCGATACGGCGATGGTCTTGGTTCTCTTGAATCAGGACAGACAGATTATAAACGTGAAACAAGAGGCGGCGGAAACGGCGACTATAGAAATATAGTACTTTCCCCCTCAACAGTTCAGGAAGCAGTTGATCTGGTTTATCTGGCATTTGATTTGTCAGAAAAATACAGAAACATTGTTGTTATTCTTACAGAAGGCGCACTCGGACAGATGATGGAAGACTGCGATTATCCGCCGATGAAAGAAGTTCCATACTATGACTGGGCATTCGACGGCAAATATACTCACGGTCCATACCCTTCGCAAATGGCAGTTGACTTACACGCAAAAGGTATTAAAAACAATGAAAAAAGAGCAGCTATTACAGAAAACGAACAACGTTGGGAAGCTGTTGGCGTAGAAGATGCAGAATATGTATTATTTGCATACGGAATCCCCGGACGAGTAGTTTTAGGCATAGTTGATGAACTTCGCAAAAAAGGCGAAAAAGTAGGTATAATCAGACCTATTTCACTCTGGCCTTTCCCGCAGAAAGCTTTTGATTCTATAAATAAAAATGTTAAAGGTTTCATATCAGTTGAAACAGCCGACAGCGGTCAAATGCTCGAAGACGTAGCATTATACGCTAAGAAAAAAGGTTTCGGAAATGTTCCCTGCTACTTCATCTCTTCGCCTCCAGGCGTGCCGAAATCTAAATTTGTATTAGAAAACTTTGAAGCAATTAAAGCTGGCAAAGTTAAGGAGGTGTTCTAATATGGCTAAAGGTAAAAAAGTACCCGAAAAAATATTAAGACAAGTTCCTTTCTGCCCCGGCTGCGGACATGGCATCATAGTAAGACTTATGATGGAATGTATTGAAGAACTTGGCTATAATGATAATGTTCTCATTGGAAAACCTGTAGGATGCGCGTCTCTGCTTGACAATGCTTTAGCAGTTGATACATTCACAGGAGCTCACGGTCGTAACGGAGCTTCAATGACAACAATAAAAAGACTTAAACCGGATATGCTTGTTGTTTCTTATCAAGGCGACGGCGATGCATACAATATCGGTTTCTCTGAAACAATGAATGCTGCTTACAGAAACGAAAAATTTACTGTAATCACAATAAACAACGGTAACTTCGGTATGACAGGCGGACAAATGGCTTGGACGTCAATGCCGGGTCAGGTAACAGCAACGTCAGTAAACGGACGTAATGTAGAACTTTCCGGTATGCCGATAAGAGTTCCCGAAATGATAGCTTCTAGCTTCGACACAGCATATGTAGCGCGCGGTTCGTTATTTACTCCCGCAGAAATCAAAAAAACAAAGAGCTACATTAAAAAAGCAATGCAAGCGCAGATTGACGGCGTAGGACACTCTTTAGTTGAAGTTCTTTCTCCATGCCCGACAAACTGGGGTCTTACACCTCTGGCATCTATGGAAAGAATAGTAAACGAATTGGTTCCATACTTCCCGCTCGGCGAAATCAAGAATAAGGGAGGCAAATAATATGAAAGAGATAGTATTTGCAGGTTTTGGCGGACAAGGCGTACTTACAGCCGGTCTCGTATTATCACAAGTTGCTCTTTTCAGCGGCAAAAAAGCAACATGGATGCCTTCTTATGGTCCTGCTATGAGAGGCGGCACAGCTAACTGTACAGTTAAATACAGTGATAGCAGAATTTATTCTCCCGGTCAGGAAGAACCAGATGTTATTATGGCTCTTAATATTCCTTCGTTTAACAAATTCATCAGCATGGTTAAACCGGGCGGAATAATGCTTATAGACTCCGACATCGTAACATGCGACACAAACGTGCGTTCAGATGTTAAAGTAGTAAAAATCCCTGGCACAACAATAGCTAATGAACTCAATAATCCCAAAGCGTTAAATATTATTATGCTTGGCGCTATGGTAAAATTGATGGGCGACTTTTCTGAAAAAGAAGCTATCGACGGCATGAACGATATGTTCGGCAAAAAAGGCAAAAACAAATATGAAGCTGCTAATACAGCCGCTTTCAAAAAGGGTTATGCTGCCGTATAAATAAAAACATAAAAAGGGCTTTTATAGCCCTTTTTTATTTGCGTTAATTTATTAAATATTCCATCGGGGTAAACCTTATGCCGTTTATAGTCTGCTCTTGTCCCTTATCAATAAATCCCAGATGATGATACACCTCTGTTGCGTAAGGAGATGAATTAACACTAATGCTGTCTATATTTTTCCCCTTGCATATTTTTTTGACTGTATCAAATAAGTTACGTGCGATCCCGCGTCTGTGATATTCTTTTTTAACAAATAAAAGACTTATGTGCCCCTCTCCCAAAATAGCAATCACACCGGTTAAGTCCTCTTTATCAAAACATCCCCAAAAAGTTATCTGCCCTTTTTTATACATTTCCATTATTGAATTATATTCAATAAACTTTCTAAACTCCTCTATACCTTCGCTGGCATAGTCCGGAGATTCAAACTCTTCAAATACTGTCCAAACTAAATCTAAAGCGTCTTTTATATATTTTTCGGTAAGCTTTATTATTTTCATAAAAACCGCCTCTGTATTTAATTTTTTCAAATTCAGTTACTTTTTTTTTGCCTTATAAAATCACCTTTTTTAACAGGCGCATCGATATTGAAACAGAATATCTGCATAGCGTTGGGCGCAGACTGGATTATGTTACCGGAAATATCTCGCATTTGGTCTATTGTATGCGGTATATAATCGCGGTGCGGGCCTATTATTTCTATATACGCCCCTGTTAACACTTTATTGCGCTGCTGAACCGTTGCAACTTTTGTTTTTTCGTTATAATCCATTATAACCCCTGCAAACTCCCAGTCGCGAACATAACTTGAGCTTTCGTAATTCTGGCTTGTACTGTCGGCTCTGCCGTTAAAAAAGCCTGTTGTGTACTCTCTGTAGCTTATTTTTTTAAGCTCATTCAACCATTCTTCATTGAATTTATAATCCGTCGGATTATCGCAGTATGCGTCAATTGCCTTTCGGTACGCACCTACAACAGTGGCTATATAAAACTCCGTCTTCATTCTGCCTTCAATTTTTATAACGTCAACGCCCATTTGAGCAATTTCGTCAATATGCCGTATAAGGCATAAATCTTTTGAATTGAATATATACGTTCCCCTATCGTCTTCAAATACGGGAAAATATTCGCCTTTTCGGCTCTCTTCCATTAAGTAATAATTCCATCTGCAGCTTTGCGCGCAGTCGCCGCTGTTAGCGTTTCTGGCAGTCATAATGTTGCTTAAAAGGCATCTTCCCGAATATGCTATGCACATAGCCCCATGCGCGAATATTTCAATCTGAAGCGTATCAGGCGTCTTTTTTATAATATCCGCTATTTCATTTTTGCTAAGCTCTCTTGCAAGCACTATACGGTTTACCCCCGCCTCATGCCAGAAATTCGCTGTAGCGTAATTTGTGCAGCTCGACTGCGTTGAAAGCGAAATATGGATCTTTTTATCAATGCTTCTGATAATAGAAATGATTCCGGGGTCGGACGCAATTATCCCGTCAACACCCGCTGCGATTACATTTCTTATATAAGAATGAATATTCTCTAAATCCGTGTTATGCGCAAGTATATTTATCGTAACAAATACTTGCCTGCCAAAGCTGTGCGCATAATCAGCTCCATTTTTCATTTCATCAAAATCAAAATTGGCGGCGTTGGCTCTAAGGCCGTACATTTTGCCGCCAAAATAAACCGCATCCGCGCCGTAATCTATTGCTGTTTTTAATTTTTCCAAATCACCCGCAGGCGCAAGCAGTTTAGGTTTTTTCATTTTATTTTGTGCCTTTCTTTACACTTATAACAAGACCGTCTTCAAAATTTATTATTGATGTATCAAGCTCATAGCTGCTGCTTACAGCCTCTAAAAAATCTCTTAAATGATAAGCCGACGTTCTTTTCTTCTTCGGAATTTCCTTCTCGCCCGATGTCATTCCAAAATATAAAACATTGTCGGCAAGCAATATCCCGCCTTCTTTTAAAAGCCTTATGCAGTCGGGCAGCATTTCCAAATAATGCGTTTTGGGGCCGTCCAAAAATATCATATCAAACACATTATGTCCGGTCATGTATGAAAGAGCTTTGACTGCATCGTCGTGTATTACCGTTACATTTTTGTCCAGATTAAACGACTCAATATTTTTTCTGGCCGTATTTACTCTCTGTTCTTCCGATTCAATAGTTGTAATATCCGCGTCTTTTCCTATGGCTCTGCAGAAACATATTGAAGAATACCCCTCAGCGGTTCCTATCTCAAGTATCTTTTTTATATCGGCAATTTTAATCATAACAGATATAAACTGCATAACCTCAGGTCTGATTATAGGAATATAATTTTCTTCTTCTTGCTTTCTCAATTTCAGCGTGTCGGGATTTTCTTTTATTAACGAGCGGATATATTCTATATTTCTATCCATTTAAATTTCCGGTTTTATTAATATTCAAGCCATAATCCTTGTTTTTGCAAATCGCTTATGGTTTGCTCGTGGGCTGCGTATGTTTTGTTAAAATACAGCTTTTTATTTTTATCTGATACAAAATAAAAATAATCGTTTTTGTTAGGATACAACGCGGCTTTTATCGAGACTATGCTCGGATTGCATATAGGTCCTACGGGCAGTTTGCCTGCCATTTTTGAGTTTCTGGTATTATAGCTGTTAAATGCGTTTATTTCAGAAACTTTCAGATCCCTCTCGCCCATTTGCACTTTAGAAGCGTAATACGTTGTAACACAGCTTCCAAGTGTCCAGCCGGAATTAAGTCTGTTATAAAACACGCCTGCGACTGTCTGTCTGTCACTCTCGCTCCACGATTCAAGTTCTACTATTGACGCAAGAGTAAGTAATTGATGAATTGACATTTTATTTGCTTGTATATCCGTCTTATAAGGTGCAAGCTGTTTTTGCGTCTCATCCAGCATTTTTATAAATATATCTCTTACAGAAACATCTTTATTTTCAAATTCGTATGTGTTAGGGAATAAATACCCTTCAAGCGAATAATAAATGTTGGGATTTTTTATGTCTTTTGATAAAAACCAATACTTTGCTATCATTTCATCTAAGAATGCATTGTCTTTTAAAAGCGTATATACGCTGTCTTCAGTATTGTTGGTATTAGCCGCTATTATTTTGGCTATTCGGTTCATATTTATTCCCTCAGGGAATGTAATAGTAACCGCGTCCGGATTATACGTAGCATGGTTTTTAAGCATGTTAACAATGTCAATAAGCGACATGCTTTGGCTCATCGGGTATTTGCCTGCCTGTAAATCACTGGGCTTAGTAATTTTAACATAGGCTTTATAAAACAATTCCGATCTTATTAAATTCGCATCTTTCAATTTGTCCGAAAGGTTGCTGTAAGTATCGCCTTTTTCAACAACAAATTTTACTATATCCGTATTGTTTTTATTTACCGGTCCTATACTAAGTGTAAAAACTAAAACTGATGCAATTAATAATGTAACTAATATTATGACTGTTACGAGTAATTTTTTCTTCATATTGTGCTACCTTTTTTTATTTTATTTTATACAAATAAAGTCACATTGTCAAAACCTGCAATTTTTGTAAGTTTTTCCATAACTTCATTAGTAATTTTAACAAACAAACTCTTTTCTGCAAGCATTTTTTTACCTGTGTCGGTAAAATATAAATATACTTTAGCCTCACCGGCGCTTTTTGAAAGTATTTCTTTTATATCGCCTGCATACTTTTCATAATCCTTTTGCGTAAGTTTTATTAAAAGTTTTAAATCCGCATTGTCAAATTCTTTTATACTTTGGGCTATTATGCTTGCGCTCTGATTTTCTTTTGCGCTTACTTTTCCGCTGATAAAAAGCACTTTTTCTTTTTGCAGCAGAGAAGCATTTTGCCTGTAAGCTTCATTAAATACTACAATCTCAATATTGCCGAATAAATCCTCAACCGTTACAAACGCCATCGGGTTTCCTTTTTTTGTAACTTTATTCTGTATTGCAGTAACAATACCTATAACGCTGACAGTCTGTTGATCATGCTCAAAACAATAATCTTCATCCGCGAGTTTTAAACTGTCTGTTGTGGAAATATATTTAAGCGCGTGAGTATATTCTTCAAGCGGATGCGCCGTAATATATATGCCTGTCGCTTCTTTTTCATATGTAATCGCCGTCTTTGTATCCCACGGTTTTACTCTGTTGATATCCAGTTTTACAGGATCGTCTATCGCTGTTCCAAACAGCGACAACTGCCCTTTTATATTAGATTTGGCTTCAGACATAATCTGCTCATATCCGAAAAATAAAGTGCTTCTATTATCGCGGTCAGAAAAGTCAAATGCCCCCGCCTTGATTAAATATTCTAAAGCTTTTTTATTAATTTTGCCTGACATCCTGTTTACAAAATTATGAAAATTAGTAAACTTTCCGCCGGTTTCTCTTTCATGTATAATTTCGGATACCAAGCTGTCCCCTACATTTTTAACGGCTCTTAGTCCGAATCTGATATTTTCTCCCACTGCGGTAAAATCATCGGAGCTTTCATTTATATCGGGCGAAAGCACCTTTATACCCATGCTCTTGCAATTTTGTATATATGCCGATATTTTACCCTCGCTGTCCATAACACTTGATAATAAAGAAGCCATATATTCAATAGGATGAATGCATTTAAGCCATGCGGTCTGGTACGCCAAAACGGCGTACGCCACGGCGTGCGACTTGTTAAACGCATACTGCGCGAACGTAAGCATCTGAGCGTAAATGTTTTCCGCCGTTTTTTTATCAACGCCTCTTCTCACGGCGCCCGGTATTATTATTTTTCCCTCATCATCTGTCTGCCCGTTAATGAACACATCTTTATTTTTAGCCATAACGTCAGCCTGCTTTTTGCTCATAGCTCTTCTCATTATGTCAGCCTGGCCCATCGAATATCCGGCTATTTCACGCACTATCTGCATAACCTGTTCCTGATAGACTATGCAGCCGTACGTTACATCAAGTATGTTTTCAAGTTTAGGATGAAGATAATGTATATCTTCTTTGTTCTTTTTATTGTTTATATATTCTGGTATTGAATCCAGAGGCCCCGGTCTGTAAAGCGCAACAGCGGCAATAATGTCTTCAAAGCAGTTTGGTTTCATTTCAAGTAAAAACTGTCTCATTCCGCTTCCTTCAAGCTGAAATACCCCTAGCGTATCCCCCGAAGATAAAAGCTCGTACACTTTTTCTTCATCAAACCCGATATTTTCTATATCAATATCAATGCCTTTATTTTTTTTGACGTTTTTTATGCAGTCCTGAATCATTGTCAGGTTTCGCAGGCCCAGAAAGTCCATCTTCAAAAGCCCGAGCCGCTCAAGGTAACCCATTGTAAATTGTGTAGATATAACCTGGCCTTTTTTGCTGTCCATTGCAGCATAAAGCGGCACATAGTCTGTAAGGTCTCCTCTTGCTATAACGACTCCTGCGGCGTGAGTGGATGCGTGTCTGCATAACCCTTCCATTTTGTGCGCCATATCTATTATCTGCGCCACGTCGGAATCGTTTTGAATAAGCTCTTTTAATCTATCATTCATCTCAACAGCTTTATCAAGCGTTATGTTCAGCATATTCGGAATCATTTTCGCTATGCTGTCCGCAATAGAATACGAATAGTCCATAGCGCGCGCGACATCCCTTATCGCTGCTTTCGAAGCCATCGTGCCGAATGTTATTATCTGCGCTACACTTTGAGTGCCGTATTTATCCGCGACATAATCTATTACTTCCTGACGTCTTCTTACGCAGAAGTCAATATCAATATCGGGCATGCTTATTCTTTCGCTGTTTAAAAATCTTTCAAACAGCAAGTTATACTCAATAGGATCAACTCCGGTTATATTAAGACAGTAGCTGACAAGGCTTCCTACCGCCGATCCTCTGCCCGGTCCTACCGCTATGCCTGAATCTTTTGCGAATTTTATGAAATCCCACACTATCAAAAAGTAATCGGTAAATCCCATTTCGCATATAACTTTTATTTCACCTTCAAGCCTATCTTTATATACTGACAA
>JAAZOI010000155.1 GCA_012797825.1 Eubacteriaceae bacterium
ATTCACATGGAGAAAAATCATGAGCAAGTGCCGTTTTGCAACACTCTACTGCTTCATCATATCTATCATAATAAAACATGCATTCAGCTTTTATATAAAGCAATTCTCCATCATTTGGTCTGCTCGCAAGTAATCTATTTAACTTCTCAATAACCGTATCATAACGTCTCAATTCATAAAAATGATACACTTCAGCTAAAGCTTTTTTATATAGGATATCAGAATCCATAGCTTTTAAACACACCTATATATATAAAAATAAGTGAAACAATAACTGTACTTATGATAGTCCAAATAATTGCTTCTTTCAACATCGGCTCTGTTTCTCCGCCTGTCATAATATGCATTTTAAAATTTTTTTGCATTAAATTATAATATATATAACTGAGCAGTAACGATGCTCCTTGATATATTATGCTAATAATTTTTATGTTAGACCTTGTATCCATATCCGAAGGATGTGCAATAAAAATCTTTAATGCAATTATTTGAGATATAAGAACAATTGCACCTAAAGCAATCATAAGTATTATTTTCTTTTTATCTATTCCCAACCATCTGGCATTTTTTGCACCGAGGATTACAGTAGGTATAACTCCGCCAAAAAAAGCTACATAATAAAGCTTTGAAATATCATATGTCTTTGTTGCTCTCTCTTCTGATAGAGTTGGTTTAAATAATTCTTCTGACATATTCGTTGCCTCCCTAAATTTACTGATAATTATTTTATTTATTATACTTATCAATTTATTTGCAATTGATAATGTTTGCTCTTCTCATTTAACTATAAACATATATTGCATAAATATATTTAATATATTACATCATCTAATTGTCTAATACAATATGAATTTAGATATTTATTAACATAAAAAAAGTATGCAAACTTTAAAGGGCTTACATACCGATAGATTTTTATTTATCTGGTGGAGATAAGGGGACTCGGACCCCTGACCTTCTGACTGCCAGTCAGACGCGCTCCCAGCTGCGCTATACCCCCACGCAAAAGATATTCTACTACAGATAAATTATCAATTCAAGTATTATAAATTATGTATGCAAAATATAATTATTCGATACCCTCTTTACTTCTTTTATCAGATTGAATTATTTTATTATCCGCGTAAATTCCCGCAATCATAAAAACAGTCCCTATAATTTTGGGCAGCTGAATTATTCCGTTAATAAAGTAATCTATAAGGACAGCTGTAATAATTTCTGCTATATAAGTAAACAAAACATAATTTACAACTGAAAATTTCTGCATTGAATATGTGTTTAAAAACAAAGTAACTATTGGTATTAGCGTTCCGATGTATACGTAATAAGGAATATTTATTGCATGCTCTGTTCTTAAAGGTTCTCCGTTTGAAAATAACATAAACGCGGCGGCGGATGTAAATAAAGCTATTGTATAAAACACAAGCGCGTTGCTTAAAAGCCCAATTCTTTTTCCCAATGCAGCATTTATAGAATTGCTTATAATTATGTTAATTCCCGCAACGAGAGCCATAATAATATAAATCATATTGCCCACACAGTCATAATAATTATTCCTATAAACATAAGCGAAAAACTTAATATTCTTTTGGGAAGAAATTTTCTTTTTTCTCTTTCAAATAATCCAAAATGATCTACAATTCCTGCCGTGATAATACGGGTAGAAAGCGTAGCCGCTACGGCAATTGTAGCGCCTATATTGAGCACAGCGAGCGAAGAAAGCATCGTGCTTATAAGACCAAGCGCGCCCGATAAAAAAAGA
>JAAZOI010000156.1 GCA_012797825.1 Eubacteriaceae bacterium
ATATAGAAACATACGAGCAAGACTCTTGCCCGCTGTGCAAAGCGGGCAGCGTACCCGTAAAGCCGGGCAGCAGGAAGTTTTAAATATACATAGGAGGCTTTATGAAAGTTTATTTATATTTAGAAAACGGCGTCGTTTTTGAGGGCGACGGATTTGGATATACCGAGCAGGAAGTAATAGGCGAGGTTGTGTTTAACACAGGCATGACAGGCTATCAGGAAGTGCTTACAGACCCTTCGTACTATGGTCAAATAGTATTAATGACGTATCCGCTTATAGGAAATTACGGCATCAACTTAGACGACGGGCAGAGCAAAAGCCCTAAAGTAAGAGGTTTTATTGTAAAGGAAATGTGCGAATTTCCCAATAACTTCAGATACGAGATAAGTCTTAACGATTATTTGTGCGAAAACAAAATATTCGGAATGCAGGATCTTGATACAAGGTATCTTACAAAAAACATACGCGACAGAGGCGTTATGAAAGGGATACTTACTAAACGTAAAATAAATCCGGAAGAAGTTAAAAAAATTCTTGCGCCTTACAATAATAATGATGTTGTTGATAAAGTAAGCACAAAGAAACCTTATACTGTAGGTCACGGGCTGAATATAGCTGTAATGGACTTTGGCATCAAGCAGAACATACTGAACACTTTTGTTAAAAAAGGCTGCAAAATGACAGTATTTCCCTACAACGCGACAGCGCAGGAAATTCTTGCGATAAACCCCGAAGGCGTGTTTTTATCAAACGGTCCGGGGGACCCGAAGGACTTGCCGCAAAGCATAGAGACAATAAAAGAACTTATTAAAGTAAAACCCGTAGTAGGCATATGCCTTGGTCATCAGCTATTAACGCTCGCGCTCGGAGGGGACACAACAAAGCTTAAATTCGGTCACAGGGGAAGCAATCATCCGGTTAAAGACCTGCGCAAAGACAGAGTGTATATTACAAGCCAAAACCACGGTTATGTTACAAGCGTTGTGCCTGACGGTATGGAAGTTACGCATAAAAACATAAATGATGACAGCATTGAAGGAATGAAACATAAAACAAAAAATATATTTTCAGTTCAGTACCATCCCGAAGCGTGCCCGGGACCGGGAGATTCGGAATACTTATTTGACGAGATGATAGAAACAATAAAAAGGGGACGAGAAAATGCCTAAAGATAATACGATAAAAAAAGTGCTTATTATAGGCTCGGGGCCGATAGTAATAGGGCAAGCCGCGGAATTTGACTATTCGGGTACTCAGGCTTGCACGGCGATGAGAGAAGAAGGCGTAAAAACAGTTCTGGCAAACTCCAACCCGGCAACAATTATGACTGATACGGAAATTGCCGACGCGGTATATATTGAGCCTTTAAATGTTGAATATATTGAAAAAATAATCATACAAGACAAGCCCGACGCGATTCTTGCGGGCATGGGCGGACAAACAGGGCTGAATTTGGCTGTGGAACTCTACAAAGCGGGAATACTCGATAAATACAATGTGCGTGTTATAGGCACATCAATAGAATCCATAATGCAGGGCGAAGACAGGGAAAGTTTCAGAGAGCTTATGGAAGAGATTGGCGAACCGATAATCGAAAGCTGCGTTGTAGAAAACATTGAGGACGGCATTAGGGTTGCCCAGGAGATAGGCTACCCCGTAGTAGTGCGTCCCGCGTATACACTTGGAGGCACGGGCGGCGGTATTGCCGATACGGAGCAGGAACTTTTAGAAATTATGAAAAAAGGCCTCATGATGAGCATGAGAGGCCAGGTTCTTATAGAAAAAAGTATAAAAGGCTGGAAAGAAGTGGAATACGAAGTTATGCGCGACTGCAAAGGCAACTGCATAACCGTATGCAACATGGAAAACATTGATCCCGTTGGCATACATACGGGCGACAGCATAGTAGTTGCCCCCAGCCAGACACTAAGCGACAGGGAATACCAGATGCTTAGAAGCGCGTCTTTAAATATAATAAACGCGGCGAAAATAATAGGCGGATGCAACGTGCAGTTCGCACTTAATCCTGACAGTTTTGAATACGCCGTAATTGAAATAAACCCGCGCGTTAGCCGTTC
>JAAZOI010000002.1 GCA_012797825.1 Eubacteriaceae bacterium
ACAGGTATTTTTCTTTTATAAATTTCTGCCGTTATCAAAGTCCTGCTTTCTTTGCTTTTTGATATGTCCTCATCGCTTCTTACCCCAAACATATCAGCATCTATTTTTGATAAATAGTAACCTTGAGTAAAACCGTTTCGAGAGAATGATTTTTCAAGCATATTTTTGTCGTATTCTTTATTTTCTGAAGCATTTTTAAACTGATTTACAGCTGTATATACATAATCAGGACCTTTCATGCGTCCTTCTATTTTTAAAGCTTTTACGCCGATGGAATTAAGCTGACTTACATAATCTATAAGTGATAAATCTTTTAAAGATAAATTGTGTCTGGTATTATCATTTACCCCAAAAGGTAGGCGGCATACTTGAGCGCACAGACCGCGGTTTCCGCTTCGCTCGCCTAGAAATGCGCTGAAATAACACTGCCCGGAAACGCTGTAGCATAATGCTCCGTGAACAAAAACCTCTGTCTCAATTTGAGAGTTTTGGGTAATATTCGAAATCTCATTTTTACTCATTTCTCGGGCAAGTACAATTCTTTCGATGCCGAGGTTGTAAAGCTCATTTGCATCAGCCAGATTATGAACGCTCATCTGGGTGGAAGCGTGAATTGGCATATCTGAACAAATTTGTTTTATTAGTGAAATTACTCCAAGATCCTGTACGATTATTGCGTCAAAACCCGCATTGCAGGCAAATATTATTTGCTCGATTACTTCCTTAATTTCCGTATCAAACATCAGCGTATTAAGCGTCAGATATGTTTTAACATTATATAAATGGCAGAAATTTACAGCCGATATTATTTCCTCGTCCGTAAAATTTGCCGCGTTTCTTCTCGCGTTTAGAGCTTTTGCCCCAAAATACACAGAATCCGCGTCGGCATAAACTGCCGCTTCCAAAGATTCGTAACTTCCCGCCGGCGCTAATATTTCAAGTTTATTGATGTTATTCAATTGCAATTACTCCTATAATTTTTAAATATTATTGTTAAAAATTGCATTTATAATTCTAAACATTATACGATATATTTTAAATGTTTTGTTAAGAATAATTTCTATGAAAAAGAAATTGTACTTTATAATCGGAATATTTTTTATAATAATTTTGCCTGGATGCACTCAAACAAATACGAAAAGCCAAAATCAAACTTGGACTATTTTAGTTTACATGAACGGCTCAAACCTTGAGATGACATCAGCAGCGGCCACAAACGATTTAAGGGAAATGCTATATTCGGGCAGCAATGATAATGTTAATGTAATAGTACAGACAGGCGGCAGCCTGTATTGGCATAATTATTATGTTGACGAAGACAGAAGTCAGCGATGGTATGTTGGCAGATTTAAAATGGATGAGTTATATAACGGCGAGCTTAAAAATATGGCGCAGGCAGATACACTTTCCGATTTTTTAATTTGGGGAATAAATAATTATAAAGCTGATCATTATGCCGTGATTTTATGGAACCACGGCGGGGGGGCTATAGCCGGTTTCGGCCTTGACGAAACTACAAACGGCGATACATTAATTTTAAGTGAAATGAAAAACGCTTTTGATAAGACTAAAAAAGATACAGGCATTACATTTGACTTAGTAGCATTTGATGCATGCCTGATGTCAAATATTGAAACAGCTTATGTACTAAGCCCATATAGCAAATATATGGCTGCAAGCGAGGGGCTTATATCGGAAATGGGTTATGCTTATGATGTTTTTTTAAACGATGCTAAAAACAACACAGATAAAGACGGGCAGTTTATGGGCAAATCGCTTATAGACTCATATATTTATGAGGCAGACAGAAAAGGAAGCGTCGCAAGCTCAA
>JAAZOI010000157.1 GCA_012797825.1 Eubacteriaceae bacterium
ATATTCAGCAGATGGAAGCGCAGTGGCAGAGCAGAAAAAACCTGCGCAAAGGCGAGCCGGAGGCAAAACCGCTATACACCGAAGCTGACGTTGAAGACACAATGAAGAAATTCATATCAATAGACTATGACAAAATGTATGCCGTTAATGATAATATCAAAGTAAATTTCATAAATTCGGGCCATATGCTCGGAAGCGCTTATGTTGAATTATATGTAACAGAGAACGGAGTGCAGACAAAGTATGTCTTTTCGGGGGACGTTGGAAATATAAATCAGCCTATACTTGCAGACCCGCATGTTCTTACGGGCTGCGACTATCTTTTTATAGAGTCAACATACGGAGACAGATACCACGAAAATCTTCAGACGTACAGAGAAAAACTGCTTGAAATAATAACCTCCACCCTTGCGCGCAAAGGCAATGTAATAATTCCTTCATTCGCTGTAGGCAGAACGCAGGAAATTTTATACGAAATCAATTATTATAAAGAAAACAAACTCCTTAAAGAATATAACGACGTGCCTGTTTATGTTGACAGCCCGCTTGCCACGCAGGCGACAGAAGTGTTTAAACGCCACTATGACATAGCCGATAAAAGCACGCACGATCTGCTTAAAAGCGGAGACGATCCTCTTGTGTTTGAAGGTCTTTTCTACAGCACAACGGTTGAGGAGTCTATGGCTATAAACAATGACGCAACTCCTAAAATAATAATTTCGGCAAGCGGAATGTGCGACGCCGGGCGTATACGCCATCACTTGAAATATAACTTGTGGAAACCAAACGCCTCTGTTGTATTTGTAGGATATCAGGCTCCGGGGAATCTTGGCCGCATGCTTTTAGAGGGCGAGAAAATGGTAAAACTTTTCGGCGAGCAGATAGCCGTAAAAGCCCAGATTCATAACATAGACGCCTATTCGGGTCACGCCGATTTGAACGGGCTTTTAAACGTTATAGCCACAATGCAGCAAAAACCTAAGAAAATAATTCTTATACACGGCGAAGAAGCGGCCATATTAAATTTTGCCAACGCGATAAAAGAAAGATTTAAAATACCCACATTCATTCCTTCCTACGGCGATATTGCCGATATTACTCTTGATAAAGAAGTAATTGACAAATGGGACATCCCGCCTATACCTGTCAGGGAAAAACCGCAGGAAGTTACCGCAAAACCGGAAGGACGAAACAAAAATGTCATTGCCGCCATTCAGCAGCTTATCACAATCGCGCTTCATCTTAAAAAAGAGCTTTCACAAAGCGCGTCTGATAGAATACATGACTATGTTGATATAATTAAAAAAATACTTAATGAAGAAATTAACAGATAAAAAAAGCTGCCGTAAGGAAGCTTTTTTGTTTGCTTTATAAATTCGGTAAAATGTCTTTAAACATATCTCCCATTAAATCGGACACTTCGCTTATGGTTTTATATATATCTTGTATCATGCGCCCGTAAATGTTCTGCGCGTCTAAGAACTTTCTGCAGTTTTCTATGTTCATAACAGACGTATACAGCAGATTGAAAGCTTCTTTAGTGTCATCGTCAATATCCTGTTTTAACATAGTCATGGACTGAATATTAATCTGCGTTTTCATAAAGTCCTTAACCATCTGCATATGCTCCGGTTTTTCGCTTAACTGCTTTTGAGCTTCTTCCATGTTTTTATATTCGCTGCTTTGTTTTATTGCCTGCAGCAGTTCATTGGCTTTGTCATAAACGTTCATTTTATCACCTCGTTTAGTTTATTTCGCAATAGTTGTAGAACTCATAATTATAGGAAGTATTATAGGGCTTCTGCCAGTCTGTTCGTATAAAAAACTGCCCAGTTTATCTTTAAGCCTGGATTTTATATCAACCCAGTCTTTAATATTGTCTTCTTCACATTTTAATATTATTTCTTTGGCAAGCTTAGTAGCGCTGCAAATAAGATCCGATGACTCGCGCATGTACACAAACCCGCGCGATATTATATCAGGTCCGCTTATAAGCTTGTTTTTATCCATTGTGGCAACTATTATAAATATTCCGAACTGGCTAAGAGTGCGCCTTTCACGAAGCACTATGTTGCCTACGTCGCCAACTCCAAGACCGTCTACAAGCGTTATGCCTACATTTATTCTTCTATCGGCTTTCGCCTCGCGTTTGTTTATTTCAAATATATCGCCGTTCTGCAAAATAAACACATTAGAGGCCCTTACGCCCATTTCTTTGGCAATTTCCGTATGCTTGATAAGCATTTTCGCTTCGCCGTGAACGGGTATGAAATATTTGGGTTTGACAAGCGATATCATCAGCTTAAGCTCTTCCTGGCACGCGTGACCGGATACGTGAATATCGCTTGTGTTTTTTGAGTATATTACCTGCGCTCCCAAGGAAAACAGATTGTTGACAACGTCTATTATCATTTTTTCGTTGCACGGTATGGGGCTTGCCGACATAATAATCACATCGCCCTGTTTTATGCTAATCTGCTTATGCTCTCCCGCCGCCATTCTTGTAAGGGCGGATAACGGTTCTCCCTGCGAGCCTGTTGTTAGGATAACTATTTTATTATCTTTATAATTTTTTACATCTTTTATGTCAATTATCAAATCCTGCGGAATATTTAAATATCCCAGCTCCTGCGCGGCTTTTACAATGTTTATCATGCTGCGGCCCGAAAGCGCCAGCTTTCGTCCGTTCGCCGCGGCGGCGTTCATAATCTGCTGCGTACGGTGAATGTTTGAAGCGAAAGCGGAAATTATAATCCTGTTTTTGCAGCCTCTGAACAGCTCCATTAATGTGTTTCCGACAATTCTTTCGCTTCTGGAATTGCCGGGGTTTTCGGCGTTTGTGCTGTCGGAAAGCAGCAAGTCTATTCCTTTTCCGCCTATTTCGGCGAATTTCTGCAAATCTATAACCTGCCCGTCTATGGGGGTGTAGTCAATTTTAAAATCTCCCGTATGAATAATACGTATGCCCGCGCACTTAATATAAAGCGAGCAGCTGTCGGCTATTGAATGGTTGTTTCTTATAAACTCTATTTCAAAATTGCCTATCTTTATTATATCCCCCGCTCCTACGTTGCGCATAAGGTTTGCCTTATCCATCATTTTTTCTTCAAGCTTTTTCTTAATAAGCCCCAGCGACAGCTTAGTGCCATATATCGGTATTTCTCTTTTGCTTAAAAGATAATAAAGCGCGCCTATGTGGTCTTCATGTCCGTGCGTTATTATAACGGCGTTTACCGATTTGTTTTTATCAAGCACATAGTTAAAATCAGGTATAACGGCGTCTATTCCGTACATATCGTCTTCTGGAAATGACATGCCGCAGTCAACTATGATAATTTCGTTATCATACTCAAACACGGTCATGTTTTTCCCTATTTCGCCCATGCCCCCAAGCGGAATAATTTTAAGCATTTCATTTTTTGTTATTGTGTTTTTTGCGGCCATTTATTCTTCCTCATCATACCCCTCTTGTTCAAAATAAGCGTCGCTTACCATT
Organism: Eubacteriaceae bacterium; assembly: GCA_012797825.1. Lineage (GTDB taxonomy): Bacteria > Bacillota > Clostridia > Eubacteriales > UBA1433 > UBA1433. The sequence goes on from JAAZOI010000157.1 coordinate 3,497, forward strand.
CCAAGCTCTTCATCGTCATCAACTAATGTGAGTATTTCTTCTCCGTTTTCATTATCTATTCTGAATACTACGCTGTATTCCATATCGGCAACAGGATTTGCTATTACATATTCAACCTCTTCAATTTCAAGCACATCCAGCACGA
>JAAZOI010000158.1 GCA_012797825.1 Eubacteriaceae bacterium
CGACTTTTACCGCCAGTATATAATCCTCATACTCGGTTGCATAGTCTTCTTCCGTTGCGGGTGTTACATTTTTCCCGCCCTCAAGTATCTCAAAAGATGCAGGGCAGCATCTTAATTCCGTGTTATGCTCATCCATTTTTACTTTAATCTTGGGAAGCACTTCACCTGCTATGTCTTTATGCACAAGCAGCGTCTCCATCGCGTTGCATACGCTGGGGCGGCTGTTTTTTGCGTTGTCGGCAATGCTTACCGCCATATCAATATCCGCGTTGTAATCAATGTATGTGTGGCAGTTACCCAGCCCTGTCGCTATTACCGGCACTGTTGAATTTTCAATAACAGCGTGTATTAGCCTTCCGCTTCCGCGCGGTATTAAAACGTCGATATACGAGTTAAGCTTCATTAGCTGGTTAGTATGTTCCCGCTCGGTGCTTTCTATTAAAATTATGCAGTCCTGCGCAAGCCCTGCTTTTGCAATAGCCGTTCTCATAATATCTGCGAGGGTTTTGTTTGTGTTTATTGTTTCTTTGCCTCCGCGCAGTACGCAGGCATTGCCCGCTTTTAAGCAAAGCGTTGCCGCGTCAACCGTGACGTTCGGCCTTGATTCATAAATCATTCCTATAACTCCCAGAGGGATTGTCACTTTGTTTATAATAAGTCCGTTGGGACGCGTTGTTCCCGACAGTGTTTTCCCGCACGGGTCGTCAAGCTCCACAAGGTATTTAACGGCTTTTATAATATCATCTATTCTTTTATCGTTTAACGTAAGCCTTTCAATAAAAGCGGCTTTGTAATTTGTTTCAACTGCGTTTTTTATATCAATTTTATTAGATTCTATTATTGCTTCTCTGTTTTCCTCTATTGCTGCCGCTATATTTAATAACGCATCGTTTTTTACTTTAGTTGATTTTGCCGCGAGGATTTTTGAAGCCTCTTTGGCCCTTGCTCCTATCTGCTCTATATTAATCATTTATCTCACTCCTTTTTTTAAAGTATGTGCCGACTTGTTTGCCTTCAAATAAATCGTAAAGCAAATCGGGTTCTTTGCCCGATATTATATAAGTTGAAATGTCGTTATCCTGCGCGTATTTTGCCGCCTGCAGTTTTGTAACCATTCCGCCCGTTCCGACGTCGCTTATGGCGTCAGTTGCAAGAGCGTGAATTTTTTCGTCTATTTCTCCTACTACGCTTATTAATTTAGCGCCGGGATTAATGCTTGGGTTTTGGGTATATAGTCCGTCTATATCCGAAAGTATTATGAGCAGATCTGCGCCTGTCATAACGGCGACTATGGCGGATAAATTGTCGTTATCGCCTATCATAAGCTCCTGTGTATAAACGCTGTCATTTTCGTTTACTATGGGTATTACGTTTAAATCTATAAGCCTGTTAAAAGTGTTTACGACGTTTTTTGTTAAATTTTCACACTGCGTTATGTCTGCGGAAAGCAGTATCTGAGCCACATTATGATGGTATACCGAAAACATTTTATCGTACAAATACATAAGCTCGCACTGTCCCACAGCAGCATATGCCTGCTTAGAAGGAAGATCGCTTGCGCGCGCAAGCCCACCCAGTTTCCCCATGCCGACAGCTACCGCTCCGGATGATACGATAATAATTTCTTTGCCCGAATTTTTTATATCGCTTATTACTTTAACCAGATTTTCCACAGCTCTTATATTTATAAAGCCCTGCGGATGCGTAAGAGTGGAACTTCCTATTTTTAATACGATTCTGTTTGCTTTGCTTATATCAATCAATTATTTTACCTCATAATAAAATATTTCGTTTCTATATTTATTTTTCGTATATTTTTCTTACCACTACATCCATAAGATACGATATGATAATCAGCAATATGTTTTCAAATGCTATATATTGTATGTCGTCTATTATAATCACCTTTGAAACCAATATATATATTATCATATCAACAAGTGTGAATATTGTAAACAGCCTTATTGTAAATAATGCCATATTTTTGTGATATTTTTTTGTCAAATTCATGGCAAAGGTTATGCTGTAACATGCAAGCAATATTATATACATCGCAAATTCTATAAGCTCGCAGTTATACACAAGGCTTATCTGTGATATTTTATCATCGGGAAGTGTTTTTATCATTGATATTGCCGTATATGCAATTACTAAAATCATTGCAAATAAGTAAGACTTTAGAATGTTATTAAGTCTTGCTTTTTTATCATCATCCATTTTTATCACCCTTAAAATATTCATATATTATTTTAGCGGTTTGCTTGTTTATTCCTTCGACTTTGCATATTTCGTCAATAGTTGCGTTTTTAATGTTTTCAATATTTTTAAAGTATTCCAAAAGAGCTTTGCGCCTTTTCTCGCCTATTTGCGGTATTTGCTCTAAAACAGACGAAAGCATATTCTGTCTTCTTTTTACCGAGTGATATTCATACGCGTAGCGGTGCACTTCTTCTGATATATTGAATAAAAATTTCGCGCATTTTCTAATTTTGCTTATCGGTATGCTTTCACCGTTAAAACTCAGTGCGCTAAGCTTATGGTTTATATCTTTTTTAAGCCCCGCAACAGCTATTTCATATCCAAACGTATCGACTATGCTTTTGGCGACCTTTACGTGAGCCTCTCCGCCGTCTACAAATATTACATCCGGAAGCGGTAAAAACTTCTTATTCGCCTCGGCATCATCTTCAGACTCTTCCTGAGCTCTTTTAAGTCTGCGGAAAATAACTTCGCCCATCGCGGCGTAATCATCCGCGCCGTCTATGCTTTTTATTGAGAATCTTCTGTAGCAGTTTTTATCTTTTTTAGTTTTATTAAAAACGACCATTGCCCCTACATTGTCCGCACCCATTATATTAGAAATATCAAACGCCTCTATTTTATTTATTGGCTTTTCTATATTTAATATTTTTGCAAGCTCTGTAAGCGTTTCTTCCTCTTTTTTCGCGTTCTCTGCCTCGCGCATTTTGCTTACTCTTAAAGCATTTTTCGCGTTTTGTTCAAGCATGTCAACAAGTTTTTTCTTATCGCCTATCTTAGGAACCGAAATATTTACTTTGTTTCCGCGTCTTTGTGCAAGCATCTGCTCTATACTTTTTGCTTCATCGTAATTAAGCTCATATTGCAGGAATATATTTTTCGGCACATCAGCGTCAGTGTTGTAATACTGCTTTACAAACTCTGTCATTATGCTTTCCGGGCTGCTCTGATATACGCCTTCCATGCTTATAGATTTTTTGTCCGCAAGGCTTCCTTCGTCTCGCTCAAACACTACAATTACCGCGTCGTCATTTTCGTATGCAAGCGCTATTATATCAGCTCTTGTATCATCTGAAACCACAATTTTCTGTTTAACAGAAATAGCTTGTGAAGAAAACAGGTAATCTCGCAGTATGGCCGCTGTCTCAAAATCTTCTCTGTCTGCCGCGGCGTTCATTTTTTCTTTTATTTTTTCTTCTAAAAGCTCATACCCTCCGCTTAACACATGTTCAATTTCTTTTATATAAAAATTATAAAGCTGTTTATCTATATCGTATACGCACGGCGCAAGGCACATATTCATATCGTAATTTAAACATGGACGATTTTGTTTTTTGCCGTTGAAGTTTTTCGAACACATTTTAATAGGATATAAAAAATTTAATATTTCTACCGATTTTCTTGCGTTCAGCGCGTTTGTGTAAGGTCCGAAATATTTTCCGCTGTTTTTTTTGTATTCGCGGGTTATTATTATTCTTGGATATTCTTCATCGGTAATGCAAATATAGGGGTATGATTTGTCGTCTTTAAGCCTTATGTTATAATAAGGTCTGTACTTTTTAATAAGCGAGTTTTCAAGTATAAGCGCTTCAACTTCATTATCCGTTATAATATAATCAAGGTCGCAAATATTTGAAACTAATGTTTTAGTTTTATAATCGTGGCTTGATAAATTGTTAAAATAACTTTTTACTCTGTTTTTTAAATTTATTGCCTTGCCGACATAAATTACATTTCCGTCTTTGTCCTTCATAATGTATATTCCGCTGTTTTCCGGCAGGCTTTTTAATTTTTCGTTTAACATAAATTCCTTTTTTACATAATTTGATTATTGATTTAATAAATTTTTTATATATAATTATAGAATAATTACATTTTAATTAATTGGCATAGAAATTTTGATAATTTTATATATTATAGTAACATATTTTTAACGGGAGTAGACATGAATATTAAAAAAGAAAATTTAAAAACAATTGTAGAAGACGACATGTTTGAAATTCATATTTTAAGCAAAGTGTTTAAGGGTTATATATTTAAAAAATTCCTAAAAGGCTCTATGTTTGATTTAGTTGAACAGAGAGAAATTAATATTGCCTTAACAGAAGATCAGCTTATCCAGACCGCTGCGGAAATGCTTAGAAGTACATACACTTTCAAGCCGCAGACAATTTAGGCTTAAACAAATATGACAAATATACCCATCTAATTTTAGATGGGTATTTATTTTTAAATTAAACAGTTGTATTTTATTGACACACGTACGTTTATTAATTAAAATATTCTTTAATTCTTTGTAAAGTTGGGCTGCTAAAAATGTATATTGCAATGAAAAATGTATATAAAAGATACACTATGGGAGAAGTTGTTATAACTGCGCTCGACGGTGTGGATTTTGAAATAGAAAAAGGCGAATTTGCCGTTATTGTTGGACCCAGCGGCGCTGGAAAAACTACTGTTTTGAATATCCTTGGCGGGATGGATTTCTGTGATGAAGGAAGCGTTGTTATCGACGGTGTAGACATAAG
>JAAZOI010000159.1 GCA_012797825.1 Eubacteriaceae bacterium
GAAAATGTGGAAATGCGGCGGGTACGTGCATTTTTGCCGCAGCACTAAAAATGTTGTATACCAAAAAGATACAGTTATTGACGGTCTGACGCTGTACCCCGCGGCGCACTTTAGGTGGAGAGACGAAAAAGGAAGCGCGAGGGGAATAGGAGAAGTGTATCACAGAATACCCAACCAAATTGAGATAAACAAAACGCTTGCCAGAAACCTTGCCAGCATTAAGCAGACGGCGTACCCCCACGTTGTGTATAACAAAGAAAAAATTACGCAGGACGCAGTGAAAAGGCTTTCCACCGTGGGAAGCACTATTGCCGTGGGCGATAAGACTACGGATAATGTCGCCAATATTATTGGCTATATGGAACCCGCGCAGATTAACCCCGTGGCAATTTCCATTGTGCAGGAGCTGATGGTGGCAACACGTGAGCTTGCCGGAGCGGGCGAAGCTCTTACGGGAAACATTAACCCCGAACAGGCAAGCGGAGCGGCAATTATTGCTGTGCGCGACGCAAGCGCGCTGCCGCTGAATAATCAGACTGCGGCGTTTAAGCAATTTGTTGAGGATATAGCGCGAATATGGTACGACATGTGGGTGGCGTATAATCCGAACGGACTTGAGATAGTAACGCAGGCTAAAGACGATACTACGGGCGCAAGCTCGCAGCCGTATGGCCAGATTATACCCGCGCCGCTTTTACAGCAGTTAAAAATTGAGGTGCGCATTGACGTATCGCCGAGTAATCCGTTTAGCAAGTTCGCAAAAGAACAGGCGCTTCAGAATTTATTGCAAATGCAGCTTATTAACTTTGAGGATTATGTTGACGCGCTTGACGATGACGCGGCCGCCCCGAAAGCTAAACTCAAACAGATTACGCAAAAGCAGAAACTACGCTCAGAGGCGCAGGTGCAGGCTAAGCAGATGATTAATAATCAACAGAAAATGCAGTTGTCTGCTCAAATGCAGGAAAATGACCAGATGGGCAAAGCGTCTGAAATGATACAGCAATTAATGGGCGAGCGGGCTATGTATATGGGGGATAAAAAAGAGGATAAAAGCAAGGGCGTGAAGGATAAAGCAAAAGAAGCTCAAAACGCATAGAGGTTGTATTTATGGCTGATTTACTTGATAAAATACTGAAAAAACTAAAAGAAGAGCGGGAAAAAGAAAAAAAGCGGCAGGAAGAGGAACGCAAAGCGTACGAGAGTTATATGCCCAAAGCGCAAAACGCGCAGAATAGTTCAAATAGCTCAAAAGGAATAGCCGCGGCTATAAAAGCGGCAAAAGCCGCGCAGGATAAGCAAACGGCTGACGAATGGGATTTATATACAAAATATATTCCGCGTCCGCAGAAAGCTGTGCTGCGTGAAAAAGCAAGAGAGATAAATAATACAGTTAAAAGGGAAAACTCTTATAAAAATATTCAGAACTCCGACTTATTTGAGAGTTGGACCAAGAAAGCAAGAGCGCTCGGGCTTAGCGGTCAGAGCGCTTTTGACTGGGCAAGCGAGCAATATAATAATGACCCGATGAAACAGACGCTTGAAAAGAGGATGAACACTTTTGAGCTTATGCACCCCGATATTGAGAGCAAATACTCAGGCAAGCCCGATTTGGTTAAGTACGCGATGTATGCGGGGGAGAAGACGAAAAAGAAAGCCGAGGATAAACTATCCTTAATTTCTGAAAGAAAAACCGCAAATGAAAATATTATAAATAATGAGATTGATAAAGAGACGCAGGAGCAGTCTGCCTTAAAGCTTTTAAATATCGCGCAAAATAAAGCAAATGAAGGAAAAAATAAACAAATAAGACAAGGCAATGATGCTATTGATAAACAGATTAAACAGATTTTAAAACAGACTCTTCCTGCAGGCATTGACGTAGATAAAATTGATGATATAAAACCTTATGAAATGATTCTGCCTAGTGATGTATTAGACAAAATAAACAAGCTTGAAAAGGATAAAAAACCTGAGATTGCACGCCTGGATGAAAATCCCGAAATTTACTATAAAACTCTATCATCCGAAGCGTCTGACGCTTTTTATCCCGAACTGCAGGCGGATCTTTTTAAAAGACTCGCAAAGAGACGAGAAAATGTTGATTTTGTAAATAATTTCGGCAAAGACGTAAAAAACACAGACGCATACAAACAGACTTTGAACGAGAAAAATAAAAGCAATCCAATGTATATTGACAATATTTATACAGAATGGGGCGGAAATATTGATACAAAAGCGTATGCTTTTGACAATGTATCACAGCAGAGGGTAAATGAGTTAAACACTGTCGAGCGAATATACGGCTCTAAAAGCAAGGAATACAAACTTGCGTATAATCAGGTTTTGTATGAAGGCGAAATGAATTATAATAACAAGCTCGCAGAACAAATTCATTACACGGACAGCCAGTTAGTCAGGCAAGGATACGGGCAAGGATACAGTTCGTGCGGCAAAGGTCTTGAAAGATCGGTGAACGCATTAAGAGGCGGATACACACCGGTTGCGATGAGCGCGGAAGACATAGCTTTTAACAGGGACTTAAGCAAAGCGTCAATCGAGACGCAGCTTAAAGTTATGGGCGCGATGACGGTCGGACAAGTCGGCAGTATGCTTACTGTAGGAATGCTTACGGGCAATCCCGCTTTGGCTTCGGCGTTTATGGGATTCGGCACATTCGGAAACACTTACGCGGAGGAGACGGCTAAAGGCGTGCCTCACGAAAGGGCTTTGCAGTACGCGGAAATGACGGCTTTAAGCGAAGTGGCTCTTTCTAGCGCGCTGGGTGTTTTTAAGTTCATGCCTAAAAACGTGTTGAGTTTAAAGGCTCTTCCGAGTAATTTGAGTGAAGCTATAAAAATGGGCGCGAAAAAGATTAACGTTAAAAACGCCATGAAAATGCTTAAAGGCATGATGGGCGAAGGCACTGAAGAATACATGCAGGAAATACTTCAGCCTGCGTTTAAAAACTTTGCTTATGATGAAAATAACGAAATAAAACTTTTTACGCCTCAGGCGGCTATTGCCTTTATTGTGGGAGCGTTAACGTACGGCCTATTTGGCGGCGCGGGACATGCGCTGAGTAAATTTACATCAAAAGATTCCGTAAAGCTTCCTGATATTTCGGCTGATTTTAAAACCGAAGAAGAGATAAACTCATTTAACGAAGGCCTAAAAAGCGCGGAGACTGAAGAGAGCAATATGCAAAAGCGGGATAACGTGTCGTTCGGGGGGATTATATACGGCAAACTGCGAAAGATGTTCGCTGAAAAAGACAGTGCGGGAGTTATAGAAACTGCTTATGAAGTGATGAACAGCGAGGAATATAAGAACAGTGAAGAAGAGCTGCGCAGGATTGTGATGAAGAAGAGGGGGGAGGGAGAAAGCGTTGATACATCTAATAATGCTAAAAATGATAATGCTGATATACATAATGCGAATAGCAATGCTGATGCCGTCGATAACAGCACGGATAATGATGTTATTAAAAATACTGGTAATGCAAGCGATAAAGAGCAGGAATTCAGAGTTGATGAAAGCAATATACTAAATGAAGGAGATGGTGAATTTAACTCGGGCAGTGAAAATACAATATCGCTAGAAAATAACGCTATTGATACTAATAATGCTTTGAGTGAAAAAGACAATGCAGATGATAATATTAATACAGTACCAAATATAAACGGTAATAATACTCAGCTACAAAGTGAAAACATATCAAATGAATCAAAATTAACTAAAACTGTAAGTGATAATAATACAAATATTAATAGCAATAAAGCAAATAATTTGACTACCGATACATACAATAATATAATAAACCCAATAGCTAAACGTTTCAGCAATAGAAATATAGCAGATAAATATATGAGACCGCTGATTCAGGAAGTCTGGCAGAAACTGACTTTGCATGAAAAGGAATCTACATATAAATATACGCAAAATTCAGATCCTTTCAATATGCCTTTAAGAGGATATGATAAAGACTGGGATAATTTCGTAGGAATCGGAAAAGTTGATCTAAATAATATGGGGGCAGAGCAAGATATAATCAATTTAGAATCTGCAATAAATAAAACGCCCGCATTAAAAAATGATATGTGGCTGTTCAGGGGTTCTAGTCTAAAATCATTAGCGGGGTTGCTTCAGACAAGTATAAATGCAATAAAACCAATTAATGTCAATTTGTTAAATACAAAATATGCAGGTAAAAAGGTTATTGATGATGCATTTATGAGTACCGGCATATCTGAAGATGCTGGATTAAATGAAGAAATAGCCTATGAAATATATGCTCCAAATGGAACTAAAGGGATATATGTTGAACCATTCAGCGCTAAAGGTCATAATGAATATAATAAAATTGAACCTTCGCAGTATGGCGAAAATTGGGATGGCGAATATAATACGGGAGAAGTTCATTCTGAAGCTGAATTTCTTTTACAAAAAGGTACAAAATTTGAGATACTAGAATTTAAACAAATATCAAATAAGTTGCTTGTAATACTTAGAATAATTAATTGAGGTGATGAAAATGAGTTTAAGTAATATGAATGGATTAAGAACTGCTAATGAAAAAAAAATCGCTTGCAGAACTTGCAAGTATGCAATAAAAGCAGGCATTGGTAAAATGTATTGTAATATGTATAAAGAAAAACCAGATAATGTGTATTTCAATAACGAAGAGTGTGCCAAATATGAACAAGGCGAAGATTTATTAAAATATGAAATACAAATATAATTTAATATTAATAATTCATAATTAAAATAATGATAAAACACCACTCCATAATTACTTGGGGTGGTGTTTTTTTGTTGGGGGAAGAAGTCCTTAATAGCGCCGAGACCGAAGAGAGCAATATGCAAAAGCGGGATAATGTGTCGTTCGGGACTATGCTTTACGGCAAGCTGCGAAGGTTATTTGCAAAAAAAGACAGCGCAGGCGTTATTGAAACTGCTTATGAAGTGATGAACAGCGAGGAGTATAAGGAAAGCGAAAAAGAGCTGCGCAGGATTGTGATGAGTGAGAGGGGGGAGGGGGAAAAACCGATCAATGAGATAAATAACGCCTCCGATAATATAAACAGCGGCATTGATAATAGTATAAATAATAATGACATTGCAAGCGATAAAGATGAAGAGATTAGTATTGATGACAGCAATATATTAAATAAAGGAGATATTGAATTTAACACTGTTGATGAAAATATATCATCGAAAGATAATAACGCTATTGATACTGATAATGCTTTGAGTGAAAACAATGCTGTTAATATAGATGGTATTAATGCCGTCAGTGATGCAGGCAGTGAGGCGGATGTTAGTGAAGATACAGGTGTTGTTAATGAAGAAGGTCAAAGTAATGTAATTAATGGTGAGAATGATATTGCAATTGGTGATGGGATGGGGTATAAAGGATATAATAATAAACTGCCAATAACAAAAGAAAAATTTATTAACATTATAAAAACAGAACCTGGTTCAAGACCTGATCCCAAAACATATTTTGATGATAGGTACATATCAGATCATTTGAGCAAGTTTGAACATGGTGTTACAAAAATATATGCTAATCCACCAACTGGAATTGCTGGTCCACCAGACGGAACATATGCAATGCCAACTTATTTAGCAGATGAAATTATTAAAAAAACAGATGGCAACATATCAGCATTGGAACAATTACTCGGCTTTAATAAAAATGATTTAGGTGACAATCCAGTAAGAATAGATATTCCAAACCCTAAAGGTTTAAGAATGCCTAGTGGTAATGAATATGGAACAAATGATAATTGGATACCAGGAGGGCGTACATTGGGCGGAATATTAGAAGTAATTATTGATTCACCATCACCTTCTGAATATACAATTAAATTTTTGAAATAGAAAGGTTATAATTAAATGGAAAAGATTTTTGATGATTATGGAATCGAAATAATTAAAAACGAGGATAAATACATTATTAAAGTTGATTCTGGAGGCCTACTAAGTAAAATTGATGAAATTGAAGTATCTGAGGAAGATGGAATAAAAGCTCAGCAAGGTCCTCAAATGGCAACGGAAGTATTAATTAAATATAAAAATTTAAAAAGACACAATAAATAAATTAATTCTAAATAATATTCTATTCAAAACACCACTCCATAATTACATGGGGTGGTGTTTTTTGTTGGGAAAATTATTTTATAGTTAATGCGCGGGAAGAATATTTGATATAATATATTACGCATTAAGATTAGACGGAAATAAAAATTTTAACATTTATGACGATACATATTTAATATAGGATAGTGTTGTAACAAGCGATGATGTATTTAATATTCCTATTGATGAAGGTTCTGGCAAATTAGCGCCGCCTTGCAACGGACTGGGTGTGACGGCAGGAAAATACGGCTTATTCCCGGAATATACAACAAGAGGAGACAGAAGGTATAATGACGGCGATATGTTTTATATTGTGGACTCGAAAACGGGAAATATACTGATTACTTATGTATATAGCAAAAAAGACGGCAAATGGATTAAGGAAGGAGACGATTAAATGGAATTAGGAATATATAAAAACAAACTATATAGGTTGGCAGATACAAAAGATAAAAAGCTTTTTTTGATGAGTAGAGAAGAAGCAAAAGAATTTACTGAAGCAATAAGGTTTGATGGAAAAATAATTAAAGGTCTTTACGAAAAGGAAGTTGCTGAAAATGACCTTGAAGATGCATATGAGCTTAACGGCAAAGTTATATATAAAGGCAGGGAATTTGACGTTTCTTCTTCAATGGCTAATATAATTAAAACTAACAAGCTGATAATCGGGACGCTTGATTATCCGCTCACAGAAGAACTCGGAGGATTTGAAAGAGTTGACAAATATTATTATGAAAAAGAAGTTAGTTTTGATGAAATAGATAAGTTTCTTGAAGTAAAAAAGCCTTTGTTCCATTTCAAAAACACTAAATCAGTAACAATTAGAGAAATACCTAAAGATGAGATAATAAAGCACGCTTTGTATATTGAAAGTTTTGCGTAATAAGAAAATATACTAAACTTAACCACCACTCCATAATTACTTGGGTGGTGTTTTTTTGTTGGGGGAAACGAAGGTTTAAAAAGCGCGGAGACTGAAGAGAGCAATATGCAGAAGCGGGATAATGTGTCGTTCGGTACTATGCTTTACGGCAAGCTGCGAAGGTTATTTGCAAAAAAAGACAGCGCAGGCGTTATTGAAACTGCTTATGAAGTGATGAACAGCGA
>JAAZOI010000160.1 GCA_012797825.1 Eubacteriaceae bacterium
ATTTATTAAACGGCGAGTACTTTTTTAGAAAATCAACAGTATCTTTAGTCGCCTCTCTCATATGAATACATACGGGTATTTCATTTTTTTGGGCGATGGATAACTGTCTGTCAAATATTTCTCGCTGAATATCTGCAGGCGAGTAATTTTTAAAATAGTCAAGCCCAATTTCCCCTAATGCCACGCATTTAGGATCGCTTAATAATTTCTCTATTTCTGTAAGTATCTCTTCGGTGCATGAGCTTGAGTCATGCGGATGCACCCCTGCCGCAAAATAAATATTGTCATTATCACGTGCCAGCTTCTGAGAAAAACGCGAGCTTTCAATGTCTGATCCTATATTTATTACAAGAGAAATCTCATTACTTTTCAAATTATTTATAACATTATCTCTGTCTTTATCAAACTGCTTATCATCCAAATGCGCGTGAGAATCTATAAATGTCATTGCGCTTCCTCCAAATGTTCTCTTATTATGCTTTCAAGCGTATCTTTGCTCATAGTTTTAGCGTCAATTTCGAATTTAACTACAGCGGGTTTTTTTGACAATATAAAAATATCGTACGCTAAGAGTACAGCTTCGTCAATATCATGCGTCGCCATTATAACGAGAAATTTATTTTTCTTCCATTGCTCATAAAAATCGTTCATAACATCTTCTTTAAGCGCAATATCCAAGCCTTTAAAAGGCTCGTCAAGTATCATAATATCGGGATTATACACAAACGCTCTTGCAAGCGCCACTCTTCGCCTCATGCCCCCGCTTAGCTCTTTGGGATAATATTTTTCGTATCCCGTAAGCTTTACGCTTTTAATAGCTTCATCTACTCTGTGTTTTACGTCTTTTTCATCCGCAATTACAAACGCAATATTTTCGTATACGGTTTTCCATTCAAGCAGCCTGTCTTCCTGAAACACATAAGCTATTCTTTTTTTGTCTGCGCCTTCTATCGTGCCGCCATCATAACTTTCGATTTTGCTTATAATGTTAAAAAGCGTACTTTTACCCACTCCGGAAGGTCCGAGTATGCAGCTGATACGGCTGTCTTGAAATTCTATATTCAGTCCGTCAAATATTATATTATCACTAAATGTCTTCTTTAAATCAGTTACTTTTATCGGCATACGCTTTCCTGCCTTTTGAAAAATTGCTGATAAGATTTTTTATGACGTATTCAAAAACAAAACTGAGTATTATTACAACCAAAGTAAGCGCGAATAAATTCTCAGTCTGCAGATATATTTTAGCGTCATACATTCCGCCGCCTATAGATATTTCAGGTCTTGCGATTACTTCCGCCGCAACGGTTGATTTCCATCCTATGCCTATGCTTGCCGCGATGGATGAAAATATGTATCCGCTAACCGACGGAAGATAAACGTCCTTTATTACTCTGAAATGAGAAATTTTATATACGCTGCACATCTGAAGTATTTTTTTGTCCGTGTCTTTTATCCCCTGCATAACGTTTGTCCATATAATAGGAACGCACATTAAAAAACATACAAACACGGGTATGGAAGATGTTTTCATCCACACGAGCGCAAGTATGATAAATGATACAACAGGGGTAGATTTTATAACCGACATTACAGGATTAAAAAATCTGTATACAGGCGCGTAAAGTCCGCTCAATATTCCCAGCACTATACCAATAATTATAGATAGACCAACACCCGCGAACACCCTCAGCAGCGATATTACGACGTCCTTATAAAAAGTGGCGTGTTTTGCCATTTCAATAAGCGCCGCTATTGCCTGCCCCACAGAGGGAAGTATAACAGGTTCATTTATTATTTTGGCTGCCAATTCCCAAATCAGCAGCCAAAATAATGTAAATATCAAAGTTTGAACCTTACTATTTTTGATAGTAAAAATCCTCATTAGGAAGTTTTCCTCCGATTGATGCAGGATTGTAGTTATATAATAATGTTAAGAATGATGTGATTTCAGTTTTATCCGTATAAGCGTCTTTGTATACTATCGCGCTTGTAGGTATCGCTTTTTTCGCAAGTTCCGCGCTGGCTAAAATACCTTTGCTTGCAATTATAGCCGCAGCTTCATCTGTGCTCTTGTTTACAAAATTAACGCTTTCTTCGTACTGTTTTAAGAATTCATTAACAGCAGCTTTATTCTTTTCAGCAAAAGCTTTGTTTACAACTATGCAGCCCATAGCCATCGCGTTGCCGCCTGATACTTTGTTCCATTCATCGTTTAAATTAATTGCTATTTTAACGTTTGTGTTTTTAGCCGTAACCGTGCTTACAAAAGGCTCGGGAAGCACTGCGATACTTGCTTTGCCGCTTGCAATAAGCGTAGCAAGTTCAGAATGTTCTGTTGCGAATACTATTTTCACTTTGTCTTTTATGCCTGCTTTATCAAGTATATAGTCTACAACATATTCGGGTGTTGCGCCTTGACCGGAAATATAAACCGTCTTTCCTGCCAGATCAGATAATGATTTAATATCTTCTCCGTTAGTTAAAACAAACAAATTTCCCAGTGTGTTTATTGCCGCTATCTGAATTTTGCCGCCTGTCTTGTTGTATAACGTCGCCGCCAGATTAGTAGGCACGGCCGCTATGTCAATTTCGCCTTTAATAAGCTTAGCCGCAACTTCGTCCGGCGCGGATGATATTGTTACATTCGCCGTTATGTTCTTGTCAATTACATAATTATCCTGTAACATTTTTGCCATGCCCATACCGGTAGGTCCTTTTAATACCGCGATATTCATGGTAACAGGGTCAATTTTAGCAGATGCGCCGCATGCGGCAAATGTAAGTACTAAAGCCAGTGTAAGTAAAATAATAAGTATTTTTTTCATTTGCTTAATTTATCTCCTTTTTTGAAAATGAAGTTTTTACATGCACATCCTTGATTTTACCAAGCGTACCTGTCAGGGTATTAATCTGGTCTAAAGTGCCTAGCACAACCAAAGTTATTATGGATATTCCTTCTTCTGTGAAAGGTATCCCCATTCTGCCTTTGACTATACCTTTATAATTGCTTACTATATCGTTGAATTCGTGCTGAGATGCCTCAGCATTGTCAAGCACCGCTGCAATTACAGCTAATCTTTTCATACCAATTCCTTCACTCTCGTAATAAAAACCCTTTTTGAAAACATTCAAAAAGGGTTCAGATAAATCAGAGTAATCTTATTTTATCCCTTTTGAATCAGCTGAGCTTTTCCATTAGGTATGCATGTTAATTAATTAACATTATACTGTTTTTATAATTAAAGTCAAGATATATTTATCTTACAGCCTCTCCCGGCTCTACTTCTTTTTCAGGCACCATCATCGCGAATGTTTCACTGTCATGCCCTACAGCAGTAATCATAGCCTGACTCTCAAGACCGCGGAATTTTGCGGGTTTCAAATTAGCAACAACAACTATTTCTTTTCCGACAAGGTCGTCTGGATTTCGAAACTGGGCTATCCCGCTTACAATCTGTCTTTGCTCAAATCCCAAATCAACTTGCAGCACTAACAGTTTATCTGCATTAGGGTGTTTTTCAGCCTTTATAATTTTGGCAACTCTTAAATCCACTTTTGCGAATTCGTCAATTGTAATTTGTTCTTTTACAGGCGCGTATTCCATCTTTGTTTCCTTCTTTTCCTCAACTTTACTTTGTTGTTTATTGTTTTCTTTCTCTATTTTCTTTTCAAGTTTAGCTTTTTCTTCTTCTGTAAGCACTCTTGGAAACAGCACATCAGTTGGTGTTACCTTATTTTCCGGCGGATACAATCCGAATTTCTGTACGCTCTGCCAAGTCATCAAATCCTGCCCAATATTTAACATTCCGCGCATCTTCGCGCTTGTTTCAGGCATTGCCGCGCTTATCATAACCGCTATAAATCTTAAGCTTTCAAGTATATTGTAAAGCACTGTCGCAAGCCTTGCGGTATCTTCTTCTTTTTTAGCAAGCACCCAGGGCGTTGTTTCGTCTATATATTTATTTACTCTGGCGATAAATTTCCAAGTCTGAATTAAAGCGTTTGATAACTCGTATTTGTCCATGTAGTCTTTGACAGCTGCGGGCAGCTCCATTGCCATTTGTATAATTTCATTATCAATATCATCATACTGTTTTATATCGGGAATATTTCCGCCGAAATATTTATCAGCCATTGATATGGTTCTGCTTAGTAAATTTCCGAGGTCATTTGCCAAATCCGCATTATTGCGCGCGATAAGGTTATCCTCGCTGTATATCCAGTCGCTTCCGAAAGGCATTTCACGCAGAACGTAATATCTCAGAGCGTCCGTGCCGTATTTTTCCGCAAGCTCAATAGGGTCAACCACATTGCCTTTAGATTTGCTCATCTTGCCGCCTTTAAGCAAAATCCATCCGTGTCCGTAAACTCTCTTAGGAAGCGGAAGTCCCAAAGCCATTAATATGATAGGCCAGTATATAGTATGAAAACGCAGTATGTCTTTGCCTATAAGATGAACGTCGCACGGCCAGAACTTATCCATCAAATTCGGCTCGTCGTTTAAATATCCTAAAGCGGTTATATAATTGCTCAGTGCGTCCACCCATACATACACCACATGCTTGGGGTCAAAATCGACTTTTATTCCCCAGTCAAAACTTGTTCTGGAGACACACAAATCTTCAAGTCCCGGCAGAAGAAAATTATTCAGCATTTCGTTTTTTGCCGATTCGGGGCTGATAAAATCAGGATTATCTTTTATATGCTGTATAAGTCTGTTTGCGTATTTGCTCATTTTGAAAAAATAAGCTTCTTCTTTCGCAATCTTCAGCTCTCTTCCGCAATCGGGGCATTTGCCGTCTTTAGCCTGGGAACTCGTCCAGTACGCTTCGCACGGAGTGCAATAAAGTCCTTCATAATGCGACTTATATATATCGCCGTTATCATAAAGCTTCTTAAATATTGCTTTTATTGACTTCTCATGATATGCGTCGGTAGTGCGGATAAACTTGTCATAATTAATGTTCATCACATCCCAAAGCTTAACAATATCAGCAACAATCTCGTCTACATATTCTTTTGGTTCTTTTCCTGCGTTTTTTGAGGCTTCCTGTATTTTCTGTCCGTGTTCGTCAGTTCCGGTAAGGAAAAATACGTCATAACCCGTTAATTTTTTAAACCTTGCTATACTGTCCGCCGCAACTGTTGAATAAGTATGCCCTATATGCAGCTTAGCGCTCGGATAATAAATAGGTGTTGAAATATAAAAACTTTTCTTCTCGCTCATTTTAAACCCCTTGTTCAATTTTTTTGCAAATAAAAAACCGTCCCAATGGGACGGACAGACCGCGGTACCACCCAAATTAGCAATTTCCTGCTCACTTGATTTCATAACGTCTTGCGACGGTATCGGCTCATTAGCACTTACCGATACGGCTTTAAAGTCCATATTCAATAAATTCGCTATATCCCTTCTCAGCAGACGGGACTCTCTGTAAATGCTTTTTTATTTACTCAACTTTGCATAGCTTTAATATCCATTATTTATAGTATTATATTAAATTATTGCCAAAATGCAAAGTTTTTTTATATTTCTAATTTATTTTTAATTTAATATTATCTATAAACACCCAGCTCGGGCCTATGTAATATGAATCAATTCCGATTATCAGATACAAATTCCCGTCATTGTCTGTGCTTGCTTTTAAGTTTGTGTCAAACGTTTTATATTCAAAATCAGTTCCGCTTTTATAATTTATTTTCGCTATATTGCCCAAAGCTTTTATGTACTCCTCATCAGTCATATAATGACCTACCAGAAAATTTGACCTATATATGCCGTCCTTCTCGGCAATTTCGGGTTTTAAAGGCATTATGCCTGATTTTATTATTACGCTTTGCGCGGGTATTTTATCAGTAATGTTGCCGTTAGATTTTTGCATCATTGTAGCCACATCAAAATACAGCGTTCCTTCATATGTCTTGTTTTTATCAAGCTTTAAAACCTTTCCTATATTTACATAACAGTATAAAAACATATTGTCTCCCATGTTGTAGCCCGACATCATAAGACCGCTCGAATTTAAATTCGGAATCTCTGTTTGTTTTACAATAATGCTGTATCCCTTTTTTTCATAATCGACAGGCACGTTTGCGACACCGTAATCGAATTTAATATTATTATTTTCAAAATCATATTTAAAATCAGCGCTGCAGCTAATTAAAAATGTCATCAACAAAATTAAAAAAATTATAATAAACGATTTTTTATACATAACTATCCCCCTGCTTACTTATAACAAATAACATATAAAAAAAATGTTGCATATTGATTTTTTATGGCTAAATTTAAGCCTTATATATAAATATATTAAAACTCTTTTCATTTTATAAATATTGACATAAATTTTAATAATTTATAAAATGATTTGGGTGATAAATATGCAAGTTCAAAAAGAACATGTTAAAAAACGCATACTTCTCTGCGCGCAGGAAGAATTTTTATCTCGCGGATATAAGGAAGCTTCAATAAGACAAATCGCAAAAAATGCAGACACTACAGCGGGAAACATTTACTCATATTTCTCTTCAAAGGATGAACTTTTCAAGCAGGTCATTTATCCTGTTTTAATTCAGCTTGAAAAACTCCTTAAATTTGATACAGACGATAATTTTTCAAAGCTTGACATAACTTCTATAATGTCAGGAATTTCAAAAATATTTTTATCTTATAAAAAAGAATTTATGATACTGCTTACAGGCAGCGCGGGAAGCAAGTTTGAAGGAACAAAGATAAGACTTACATCTCTTGCAGCAGACAGATTTCAGAAAGAATTTATTCCGCTTCTTGATGAAAATGATATTGATGATAACCTCAGTGAAATTCTCGCCGTATCCTTTGTCGAGGGATTAATAAGCATTTTTAATATATCTCATAATGACGATAAAAAACTTGATATTCTTCTAAAACAATATATAGACATCTTTTTCAGTGCTGTGAAATTTAAGTAATTAAAAGAGATAAAATTTATATCTTTAGTTTATATAAAATTCACTGATAAAGGAGGCAAATCTATGGGAGCATGGGGTGCGAGTTTATATGCCAATGATTGCACTTGTGATGTGAAGGATACTTATATGAAATTCCTTGAAGAACAATACAGCAATGAGGACGCGTATCAACAAACAATTGAAAAGCTTAATGAATATTTCGGAGATACGGATGAACCGCTTTTGTGGTATGCGCTTGCGGATACTCAGTGGCGTTTGGGACGTCTTATGCCCGAAGTTAAAGAAAAAGCATTATACTGGATTGAAAAAGAAGGCGGTATAGCCCTTTGGGAAGAGAGCAAAAGCGGCGGCGCAGGCTGGAAAAAGACGCTTGCAAAGCTGAAAGAAAAATTAAACTCTCCTATGCCGCCCGAGAAAATAATAAAGAAGCCGGTTGATTTTATTCGTAATCCATGGAACATAGGTGATATATACGCTTATCAGTTTCATTCGGAATTGTCTAAAGAGACCGGGTTGTTTGGCAAGTATATTACTTTTCAAAAAATCGCTGATGAAGAATGGGGCTACGGTGAGATTTATTCACGGGTTCAGATGTATGATAAAGTATTTGATGTGCTGCCAGCCTTGCGTGATTTGGATGGGATTCGGATACTTCCGTTTGATAATCCTGACCGATTTCCTCCAAGAGGGCAAAATGATTATTGGCCTTTAAATATGAATGGTGTAATGATACCATATAAAAAAAGAGATTATCCTGGAAAATATCTTGCCTTTATCGGCAATCAGCCTGATAACGCAAATATGCCTCGTTCATATAAAAGTCTAGCTTCTCATTATTGGGAAAATTTAGAAGAGGATTGGCTTTGCGTATATTATCAGGCTTGGCGTGAATATACTTATGAACAAAGAAACGGGAAGTTCAATGTTCATCTGTTATAGCTCAAGGAAATTCTTAACATAAAAAAATCCCCCAATTATGAGGGATTTTTTCTTAATAACTTAATTTTCAATTTTTCCCGTAAGCTCTTGCCCGTTATAATCAACAGCTATAACGCTGCCGGGGAGCATATTATATTGCAATATCATTTTACCGACTAACGTTTCCACCTTGCTTTGCAGAAATCTTTTAAGCGGTCTTGCGCCGTATACGGGGTCGTATCCGTTAGCTATAATATATTCCTTGGCTTTAGCTGAAAGTTTTATGCTAAGCTGCTGTTCTTTAAGCCTGTCGTTTAATCTGCCTATTAATATCTCCAGTATTCTTACAATTTCGTCTTTTGTAAGAGGCTTGTAGAATATAATCTCATCCAGCCTGTTTAAAAACTCCGGCCTGAAACTTTGTTTCAGCAATTGCTCAACCTGAGCTTTTGCAGTATCGGTAATTTCTCCGTTCTTGTCAATTCCGTCAAGCAGATATACAGAGCCTATATTGGATGTAAGGATTATTATCGTGTTCTTAAAATCCACCGTTCTGCCTTTGGAATCCGTAATTCTTCCGTCATCGAGAATTTGCAGCAGTATGTTAAACACATCAGGATGCGCTTTCTCCACTTCGTCGAATAAAACAACGGAATACGGCTTGCGCCTTACGGCTTCCGTAAGCTGGCCGCCTTCATCGTATCCCACATAACCCGGAGGCGCTCCGACAAGGCGCGATACCGAATGCTTTTCCATGTATTCGCTCATGTCTATTCTTATAATGTTGCCTTCATCGTCAAATAAATCTTCCGCCAATGCTTTAGCAAGCTCCGTCTTTCCTACCCCTGTCGGACCTAAAAACAAGAATGATCCTATAGGTCTTTTCGGGTCGCCTATTCCTGCGCGCGAGCGTATTATAGCCTGTGTTACTTTTTGCACGGCATCATCCTGACCGATAACCCTTTTGTGAAGTCTTGTATCAAGACCGAGTATTTTCTGTCTTTCGCCTTCCATCAGTTTTGTTACAGGTATACCCGTCCATCTGGCTACAATTTTCGCAATCTCTTCTTCTGTGACTTTATCCCTAAGCAGTTTATTTTCGGATGCTTTAACCGTTTTGCTTTCGGCTTCTTTTATTTTCTTTTGCAGTTCGGGAATTTTTCCGTATTTTAACTCCGCTATTTTGTCAAGCTCATAGCTCTGTTCAAGCCGTTCAATCTGAGCGTTTACATCCTTTAGCTCTTCTTTGAGTTTCGCTACATTGCTTATGCTGTTTTTCTCATTTTCCCATTGCGCTTTCATCGTGCTGAATTTTTCTTTCTGTTCCGCAATTTCTTTTTGCAGTTCGTTAAGCCTTTCAACAGAAAGTTTATCTTTTTCTTTTTTCAAAACAGTCTCTTCAATTTCATTCTGCATAATCTTTCTTGCAATCTCGTCTAGTTCTAAAGGCATGGAGTCAATTTCCGTTCTTATCATGGCGCACGCTTCGTCGACTAAGTCTATCGCTTTGTCAGGCAAAAATCTGTCCGTAATGTATCTGTGCGATAACATAGCCGCCGAAATAAGCGCCGCGTCAGTTATCTGCACGCCGTGAAATACTTCATATCTTTCTTTCAGTCCCCGCAAAATAGATATTGTGTCCTCAACAGTCGGCTCGTCTGCGTATACAGGCTGAAAACGTCTCTCAAGAGCGGAGTCTTTTTCTATATATTTTCTGTATTCATTTATAGTAGTGGCACCTATGCAGTGAAGCTCGCCTCTTGCAAGCATAGGTTTAAGCAGGTTGCCCGCATCCATTGCTCCTTCCGTTTTCCCTGCGCCTACAATGGTATGCAGTTCGTCAATAAATAATATTATCTGCCCGTCGCTTTGCTTTATCTCGTTTAAAACCGCTTTAAGTCGCTCTTCAAATTCGCCTCTGAATTTTGCGCCCGCAATAAGCGCGCCCATATCTAGAGCGAATATTGTCTTGTCCTTAAGTCCTTCGGGTACGTCCCCTCTTACTATTCTAATAGCAAGCCCTTCTACAATCGCGGTTTTTCCTACCCCCGGCTCACCAATAAGGACGGGGTTATTCTTTGTTTTTCTTGAAAGTATTCTTATTACATTTCTTATTTCATTGTCTCTTCCTATTACCGGGTCAAGTTTTTGCTCTCTTGCTTTTTCAACCAGATTATATCCGTATTTATTTAAAGAGTCGTAAGTATTTTCAGGATTATCCGATGTTACCCTGTTATGGCTTCTTACAGTCTGTAAAGACGCAAGAAAGCTGTTATTATTTATGCCGTACTTTTTAAATAGTGTTTTTACATTGTCGCTGGCATTCGATATAATTCCGAGCATCAAATGCTCCACCGATATATAATCGTCATTCATCTTATCCGCTTCTTGCTGCGCTTTTATTAAAGCTTTGTCAACAGCCTGCGAGACATAAACTTTGCCCGCTTCTCTTCCCGGTCCCGATACTCTGGGCATTTTTGAAATATATCCGTCAATCTCCGCCAGCATATCGTCAGCGTCAATGTTCATTTTAACCATAAGCTGACCGATAAGCCCGCCGTCCTGGTCAATAAGCGCATAAAGCAAATGCTCCTGCTCTATTTGCATATTACCGTTTTCTATCGCAATTTTCTGCGCGTTTTCAATCGCTTCCAATGATTTTTGAGTGTATTGTTTTGTGTTCATTTTAATCCCTCCTTTAATAAAGGTGATTTATGCAACATATTTTATGATTTTTAAATTACAGTAAGCCCGCTTTTAAGGTAATTTAAATACCTGTATTCAACATCCGCATCTGTATTATATTCCCCGTTTAAATATCCTTTTAATATTTCATCAAACATCTGTATATAATCAGCTATCGCTTTGCTTACCTCATCGCTGTTGTGCAGCGAACTGTTTTTCGGGTACATCAGCGTCCGTTTAAATCGTCCTTGTTCTATAGCGTATGATATACTGTCTTTTGAATCAAATTTGCTTATATAATGCTGCTCAAGCTGCATCCACAAACTTAAAAAGTGCGTTATTTCCATTAAAAGCTCAGCGCTTTGCGTTCTGAAAGTCACACGCAGTTCCCCCAAGCTTTTATTATCCGAAAACAATTCAACCGAATACCTTATAGTCGGCCTGTATTTATAACTAAGTGCGCTTTTTATGCATATAACCGAACTGGCGGCCATATCCTGCACCGTAAGTGCGGCAACATCATCTATAATAGCACTGATGCTTTCAAATATATTTTGTATATGCTTCTGGGGTGTAACAAAAGATACATAATCCGCTAATATCTCATTAATAAGATTAGAGCGGTTGGTGCTACTCTGCGCGGCAATTCTATCTATCTGCGATACAACCTCATCCATAAGCATCAGGCTGTACATATTTTTAGCCATTTTAATCACCTCTTTCTAATTATATACTATCTCCAAAATTTGTAAATATATTTATATAAATATTTTAACAAATTTTATTTTTTAATAATAAAAAAAGCGCTGATATCAGCGCTTTTAATAATTCTTGTAATTATCTTGAATTTCTCTGTTGTTTTTTACTGCGTCTGCAATTCGGGCATCTTACAGGATCGTTTTCAAAGCCTTTTTCTTTGTAAAAAGCCTGTTCGCCTTCTGTAAAGACAAAGTCGTTACCGCAATCTTTGCATTTGATAGTTTTGTCAGCCATTCGATTTTCCTCCTTTATTTATTCATCTGTACTCTGTACTCTTTTCTCTTTATATTGGTAAATAAATAAAGGAAGGATAGCAGGTTCAGAACACGTTTTCAGCATATAGTATGCTTAGAAAAGATTATAACACAGTTTATAAATATTTCAATATAATTTAATAATTTGTTATAAATTTCAACTTCCTTGTCAAACCGTGCCGTTTATTCTGTAATGACCTTATCATCTGTATCTGAAGGCTCTGCAGATGGTTGGTCTGCATCCTTCAGCTCGCCGTTAAGCGAATTGTCTGTTTGAGCGTCAACAGGCTGCACATCGCTCTGCGCAGGAGCGGATTCGGCTTTTTCATCTGTCGGACTATTTTGTACAGGCGCATTGTTCTGCTGTGAATTATTTTGATTATATGTATAATCCTGCGAGACAGTTTCGCTTTGGAAATAAGCGTCTTTTATATTTATCGCTTTTGCAAATCGAGAGCTAATAATATCCGGTCCCTTAACATTGTCAAAATTAATAAACATAACCGCCCAGAACACGCTTACCAGCATCCCTATGAAAGTGATGACTATTTGTATTAAAAACGGTATAAAAGGTATGTCGAAGTCTGAAGCCGTATTAGCGGCGTAAGACAGCAGTCCTGCAATGACTATGTCAATTAGCGCAATTAAAAGCATATTTCCGAATATTTTACCTCTTTTGCCTTTTGTTAGCAGCCTTGCGTATTTTAAAGACGCCGCTCCGCAGAACTTATATTTTACTCTGGCGAATATTGACATTGAATAAATTATTGATATTAGTATAACGAATGCAAGCATTATTAAATAAAGTACGAATAATATTATAACATAAATGCCTAGCTGCATTTGCGATGATATATCCTCATAATACATTATTGAAGAAAAATCTATTCCCATAGATACGGCGATTGCAGCTGCCGCTATTAAAAAAACAGCAAATACAGCTAAATAGATCAGTGAAAGTAATACTGTAGTTCCCATAACGGGAAACGCTCTTTTAAATGAAAAAGCAAGCATCTTGCCGAAACTTCTTTTTTCGCCGCTTACGCTTGAATCGGTTAAAACAAAAATCATTGCCATTTCAAAGCTCGAGGCAAAAGCAGCCAATAGCATAAAAACGCCAAATGAAGTCAAAATTACCGGAAGCATGGGAAGCATTTCGTAAAATATCTCTCCCGAGGTTATATAGTATTCCA
>JAAZOI010000161.1 GCA_012797825.1 Eubacteriaceae bacterium
AAAGCAACTAAGATTATAGTTTTTATTCTGTGCGCGGCTCTTGCGGCTGCGGCGTGGATGATAACGGTATTTGTCGCGTATCAGACTACTTACCAATCATTAAATATAGAAAGCGTATTATTAAAGCAATATAAAGACAGCAATGATTTTATATACAACCATGTATTACCGGCTTACAATGATGTATATCAGACTATTTATGAATCAGGTAAAATGCCTAAAGACTGCGAGTATTATTATTACGTAAGCAATGGAGATAAGTCATATACCAATGTAAGTAATGCAAATAAAGCATTTTTCGCAAAGTATGACGACGCTTTTTATTCTTATGAAAGAGGAGTATGGTCTTTTGGGGCAAAAACCAATACCAATTCACTTTCTCTGCAAAACATTGGCTCTGATTTTACAGTATACATTGCGTTCAGCGATGCTTTTTTTAATAAACATCAGCAAGTATGGCAGACAGAAAGAGATGCTCTATTGCCTTATGTCGAAAGCATAATAATTTGTTTAATATTATCTTTATTGTTTTTTATCTGGTCCATTTGCGTAACAGGCAGAAAACCTAAGGATAAACAGCTTCATTTATCAAAATTTGATAAAATATATTCTGATATCCTACTTGTTGTTTTTGCAGGGCTTACAATCGCGGCTTTTTGTATCATATACAATTATTTCAATTATAATTCAAATATTTGGTACGGGAAAATAAGCGCTTATAATATGTACGCTTTTGCGCTGTTAGGGGTGTGTACATTTGCAATGTTTATGTTATCTTTGGCTGTATTCTTATCAATGGTACGCAAAATAAAAGCAAAAAAATTGTTAAAACACAGCTTAATTTTCACAATATGCTATAAAATATATGACTTTTTCAGAAGTTTATTTGACGGAAGAACGTTTAATAAATACCCGCTAACGAAATCCTTGTTCTACAGACAGATGTTATTTATTGTGCTTAGTTTTGTTTTAGTACTACTCACGCTTGCACTGGTAAGAACACCGGTTTTTATTGCGCCGTTTTTGCTTGAGGCGGTGCTTATATATTGGTTTATTAAAGGCAGCAGAAAGACTTATGATGATATAAACAAAGGCTTCAACGAAAGCCTTGAAGAACAAATGAGAGCGGAAAGAATGAAAATAGCTCTTGTTACAAACGTTTCTCACGATTTAAAAACGCCGCTTACATCAATAATAAGCTATGTGGACTTAATATCAAAAGAAGAAGGTCTTACAGACACGGTCCGCGACTATGTCTCCATCTTAGCGGAATAATCAAACAGATTAAAACAAATTGTATCCGATTTATTTGAGCTCGCAAAAAGCACAAGCGGAGACATTGAAATAAACCTCGAGAAATTAGATATCAAAAAACTTATACAGCAGACTCTTGGGGATATGGACGATAAAATACAAGCGTCTAATCTTGTTTTCAAAGTAAAAATGCCGGATGAGCCTGTGAATATTTTATCTGACGGTAAAAAACTCTACCGTGTATTTTTAAATGTTATCGACAACGCGCTTAAATATTCTCATCCCGGAACCATAGTATTTGTCAATTTAGAAGTAATAGACAAGGAAGCAGTAGCTACTGTTGTAAATACTGCAGGGTATGAAATGGACTTTACGGAAGAGGAAATTCTCCAAAGGTTTAATAGAGGCGATAAAGCACGCACAACAGAGGGCAGCGGCTTGGGTCTTTCCATAGCGGAAAGCTTTACAAACGTATGCGGGGG
>JAAZOI010000162.1 GCA_012797825.1 Eubacteriaceae bacterium
TCTGCTTTTCTTTCGGAAGCTCAATTGTATTTGTAATAAATACCTTTTCAACAGGCGCCTCATCTAAATTTTTAATAGCCTTTCCTGAAAGCACCCCGTGAGTTGCGGCGGCATATATTTTTTTCGCTCCCATTTCTTTAAGGGCTTTTATACTGTTTGTCATTGTTCCCGCAGTATCTATCATGTCATCAATTAAAAGCAGGTTTTTGCCTTTAACATCGCCTATTACCTGCATTACTTCTGTTGCGTTTGTGGCATATCGTCTTTTATCAATAATAGCCATAGGCGCATCAAGCATACCTGCAACTTTTCTTGTGCGTTTAACGCTTCCTACATCAGGTGAAACGACGACAAAATCCGTAAGTCCTAATTCTGCGATATTCTCAACAATTACGCTTATAGCTGTTAAATGATCCATTGGTATATTAAAAAATCCCTGTATCTGGTCTGCGTGCAAATCCATAGTAATTACTCTGTCCGCACCTGCCGCCGTTATTAAATCGGCTACTAACCTTGCCGTAATAGGCGCTCTGGATAATACCTTTCTGTCTTGCCTCGCATACCCGTAATACGGAATTACCGCGTTAATTCTTGCGGCAGATGCTCTTTTTAAAGCGTCAATATAAATTAACAACTCCATTAAATTATCATTGACAGGATATGAAACGCTCTGTATTACAAATATGTCACATCCTCTTACCGATTCATTAATATTGACATATGTTTCCCCGTCGCTGAAACGTTCAGTCGATGTATCGCACAGCGGAATATCAAGTATAGAAGATATTTCTTTTGCTAGCGGCAAATTTGCGCTTCCCGCCATTAATTTAATGTTGTTGTATAACCCGTTCATTTAGAAAAATTCCTCCGAAGTATTATTTTATTATTTATTTTTTACCCAGTTTTCTTTATTAACCTGTCTGCTTCGAGCTATTGCAAGACTGTATTCTTCAACATCATCAGTAATTGTAGAACCCGCTGCAATATATGCGCCTTTTTTAACTCTCACAGGTGCAACTAAATTTACGTTGCAGCCTACAAAACAATCATCTTCAACGATTGTAAGATATTTATTTTTACCGTCATAATTTACAAACACAACCCCGCATCCTAAATTTACATTTTCACCGATTTCAGCGTCTCCTATATAAGTAAGATGAGATGATTTTGAATTTTCTCCGAAAGATGAATTTTTAATCTCTACAAAGTTTCCTATTTTAACATTATCTGAAAGTCTTGATTTCGGTCTTAGATGCGCATATGGTCCGATTTTTACATTATTTCCAACAACGCTGTCTGTAATAACAGAATTTTGAATATAACAGTTCTTCCCTATTTCACTGTTTTTTATTATGCTCCCTGATGTAATAACGCAGCCTTTTCCAATTCTGCTGCCTTTTTCTATAATAACTCCCGGATATAGTGTAATGTCTTCTTCAAATACAGCGTCGTTTGCAATATAAGTCGTATCAGGGTCAAGCATGCTCACCCCTGATAACATCCACTTTTCGTTTATTTTCTTTCTCATAAACTTGTCAAGTTCAGCAAGCTGGCATCTGTCATTTACAGCTTTTATTATATCACAATTATCTTCTTCTATAACGCCTATATTATATCCGCCGCTCAGCAAATATTCTATAGTATCAGTTAAATAATATTCATTTTGTTTATTATTATTAGTAAGATTATTTAAAGCTAATTTTAATGCTTTTCCCAAAAAGCAATAAACTCCCGAATTAATTTCTGTTATTCGTTTTTCCTCTTCTGTCGCGTCTTTTTGTTCAACAATTCTTTCAAATTCATTTTTACTATTTCTTACAATTCTTCCATACCCGTATGGATTATCCAGTCTTGCCGACAGTACTACGGCTTCTTTTTTATTGTCGTATGTATAACTGCACAATTTATTTATTGTATCAGCGCCTACTAACGGCGCATCGCCGCAAAGAATTATAACATAAGAATTATCATCAATAAATTCCGCCGCTTGCATAACCGCATGACCTGTGCCAAGCTGCTCGCTTTGTATAAATGTATTTATTGTACTGTCTTCTACGCTTTTTATCACTTCGTCAGATTTATATCCTGTGATAACCGCAATTCTTTCTATACCGGCATCCTTCACATTATCTATAACATATGAAAGCATGCTTTTGCCGCAAATTTCGTGTAGCACTTTCGGCTTTTCGCTTTTCATTCTCGTGCCTTTACCTGCGGCCAATATAATAGCATGAGTATGCATTTTGTATGCACCTCCCGTTAATTTAGTTTTCATTATTATATAATATAATAACAAAAAATTTAAGCATAAAAATAAAAAAGGGGTTATCCCTTTTTTATAATATGGAGATAATCTTGTTATTGTGCAACGGCTTCGTTTAATGCTTCTTCTTCATATTTTTCTAAGATTGCTTTTTGCATCTTTTTTCTTGCCTCGATATTAATCGGATGCGCAATGTCTTTGAATTCTCCGTCGGGTGTTCTTCTGCTTGGCATTGCTATAAACATCCCGCTTTGACCTTCAATTATTTTGATGTCATGAATTACCAATT
The DNA here is from genome assembly GCA_012797825.1 of Eubacteriaceae bacterium. Lineage (GTDB taxonomy): Bacteria > Bacillota > Clostridia > Eubacteriales > UBA1433 > UBA1433. The sequence continues at coordinate 2,553 of JAAZOI010000162.1, forward strand.
CATCATCAAAGGTAACAGATACAATTGCTTTCATTTTGCCTTCGGCATAGATTTTTCTTATTCTTATGTCTGTGATTTGCATTGTGTAACTCCTTCCAGTAACAGCTACTTAATGAAATATATAGGGCAGTTATGAATATATTATAAATGATAAAACAAAAAAAAAAAATATTTTTTTAATAAAAAGTGATTATTTTTATTATATTTCGTAATATATTGTTATTTTTTTTCAATTATTGAATAATAATGCGTAAATTGATATAATATGAATAACTAAAATTGAGGTACAATAATGAAAAATATCGACTTTAAAAATATACATAAGGTGCATTTCATAGGAATAGGCGGCACCAGTATGAGCGGTCTTGCTCATATAGCAAGTCATAAAAATTTAAAAATATCCGGCTCTGATATGAGAGCCTGCAACTACACCGATAAACTTGCAAGCGAAGGCTACGACATAAAAATCGGTCATTCTGCCAATAACATTCCCTCTGATTGCGATCTTGTAGTATATACTGCTGCAATAAATCAAAGCAATGTCGAATTAATTGAAGCCCAAAAACGTAATATACCCATTATGCAGCGCTCGGAATTTTTAGGCTATCTCACAACGCTTTATCCGAAAACAATAGCCGCTGCGGGCACTCACGGAAAAACTACAACATCTTCTATGATTTCTTTAATGCTTCTTAACGCAA